>NZ_RAWL01001340.1:0-406 GCF_003668885.1 Corallococcus sp. AB049A
CTTCTTTTCCATGCCCAGCTTGGCGAAGTGCTGGTCGGCGCAGTGCTGCAGGTACTGGCGCATGTCGCGGGTCGAGATGCCGGCCACGCCACCGGACAGCACGTCCTCGGCGAACTGCACTTCGCATTCGATGGCTTCGGCCAGCATGTCGTAGACCTGCTGCTTCATCTCGTCGTCGAACAGGTCCGGCTCTTCCTCACGCACCACGCGCACCGACTCGAACGCAAACTCCATGTGCGCGCTCTCGTCGCGGAACACCCAGTTGGTGCCCGAGGCCAGGCCCGGCAGCAGGCCGCGCGAACGGAAGTAGTACACGTAGGCGAACGCAGCGAAGAAGAACAGGCCTTCGATGCAGGCGGCAAAGCAGATCTGGTTGAGCAGGAACTGGCGGCGCTGTTCGCGGGTC
>NZ_RAWL01001341.1:0-406 GCF_003668885.1 Corallococcus sp. AB049A
TTGCAGCGTCGGCCGGCATCAGTAGCGAATGCCCAGCGTCAGGATGGCCGTGCGGCCCGGTGCCAGCGATGCGTAATGCGATGCATACGCCTGATTGAAGTACACCTTGTCGGACACGTTCTGCACATTCAGCTGCAACGTGGTGTGCTTGTCGATGCGGTAGGCGGCCATGGCGTCAAAGCGCCAGTAGGCCGGCACCCACTTCGGGTTGGCGGGGTTGGCGCTGCCCCACACCTTCGAGACGTAATACGCGCCGCCGCCGAGCGTGAGCTTCGGCATCGGCTGATAGGTCGTCCACAGGCTGAAGCTGTTCTTTGGCGTGTTGGGGAAGGCCGTTCCGTTGGTGCCGCCAAAGGCTGCGCCTGCGCCGCCGTTGTTGCGCAGTCCGCTCTTCAGATACGTGTAG
>NZ_RAWL01001342.1:0-406 GCF_003668885.1 Corallococcus sp. AB049A
CTGTACGGTTGTAAGGAATCGCTGGTCGACGCGATCCGTCGCGCGACCGACGTGATGCTGGCGGGCAAGGTCGCCTGCGTCGCCGGTTTCGGTGACGTCGGCAAGGGGTCGGCCCAGTCGCTCCGTAACGGCGGCGCGCGCGTGATGGTGACCGAAGTCGATCCGATCTGCGCGCTGCAGGCGGCGATGGAAGGGTTCGAGGTCGTGACGATGGAAGAGGCCGTGACCCGCGCCGACATCTTCTGCACCGCGACCGGCAATGCCGACGTCATCACCGCCGAGCATATGGCGGCGATGAAGCCGATGAGCATCGTCTGCAACATCGGCCATTTCGACAGCGAGATCCAGATCGCGGCATTCAGCAACTATGAGTGGGACGAAGTGAAGCCGGGCACCGATCTGGTGA
>NZ_RAWL01001343.1:0-405 GCF_003668885.1 Corallococcus sp. AB049A
GAATGATGGAATAAATTTTTGCCCAAGAGGGTGTTCAGCAAGTAGACCAGCATTTGCAAAAGCTAATTGATTATTTCCCTTTGCAAATATACCAATGAATACTCCAAGAGCAGAAATAATTAAAAAAGCTCCAAAAATTGGATAGATTCTACCAATTAATTTGTCGATTGGAAGAATTGTTGAAAGGATGTAGTAAATAAAAATTACTGCATAAATAATCCAAATAGCATTTGAATCAGCGCCAACTTTTAAAATATCATTGGCAATTAGATCTCCAGGAGTGTAAACAAAAACAACGCCTGTTAAAAGTAATAAAATTGCAATTACAACATTGTAAAATTTACGAACACCATCTCCCACGTATTTTCCAACAAGTTTAGGGACTTGGGATCCGCCATTTCTCAT
>NZ_RAWL01001344.1:0-405 GCF_003668885.1 Corallococcus sp. AB049A
ACTTTATGCGTAATAACTGCTTTATCAATTCCTTTAATCTTCACATAAGTTTCATCATAACGTTTAACACAATGAGCATTCTACTTTAATGAATCGGGTATTAAAGCCACATTATAATTCTGGGAAAAAATTTTAAACGGAAGAATAAAAAGAAAAATCAAAACCCATTTCATAAATATTATTTTATTTTTTTAAACACAATTTGCTCTGATTGTTTTTTAATGATAAATGCGTAGAAATCTCTTATCGAATCATAGTCTTCGGGCAAAAAAATTGTTTTGTTAATTTTTAATTTGGCTCTGATGCTAATATTTTCATTATCAGACGAAACAATATACTCAAATAACCCATCTGCTTCATTAAGTTTAACTCTAACAGATGCAGGCAATTCATCAATTTTAAAAC
>NZ_RAWL01001345.1:0-405 GCF_003668885.1 Corallococcus sp. AB049A
CTACTGGGCCGGCCGACCGGCGATGCGTATCGTTCAGGCACTGCACTGGCTCAAGGACATGCTGCCGGCGGAGAGTGACCGGATACGCCAACAGCTCACTGCACTGCTCATCGACCAGACCTACGGTGCCGCCATGCGCCAAGATCTCTACCAAGGCTTCGGGTTGTTGCCCATCTGGATGCAAGATTTCCTGCGCACCTTTCCCATCATCGATCCAACCGTTGATACCTGACCACAGTCAGCGCTCGGCGTCGGTAGGCGAGCTCAATGAGCCCGCCTCCCTGGAAGCAACAAGGGCAACTGCCCCAGATCTTGGCCGAACGTACTAGGCCAACTCCAATACAACAGAGAACAACGTATTCACCAAGGGTTCGCCCAAGTTGATACAGCCGCCCCCTCCGAGGG
>NZ_RAWL01001346.1:0-404 GCF_003668885.1 Corallococcus sp. AB049A
GCAGCACGGCGAGAGTGCCGCGTTCGATGTCCTGGTGCGCAAGTACCAGCATCGGGTCGTGGCCCTGGTCGGTCGCTACATCGCCGACTGGAGCGAATGTCAGGACGTCGCCCAGGACACTTTCATCCGTGCCTACCGCGCGATCGGGAGTTTCCGTGGCGATGCCCAGTTCTCAACCTGGTTGCATCGAATCGCCGTGAATACCGCCAAAAACTACCTGGCTTCACACAATCGTCGTCCGCCGACCGATGACATCGACATCGGTGACGCCGAGCAGTTCGACAGCGGTACCCGCCTGCGGGACACCGACACGCCCGAGCGCGAGTTGATGCGCCAGGAGCTGGAACAGACGGTCATGAAGGCCGTCAACGCGCTGCCGGAGGAACTCCGGTCGGCGATCACCC
>NZ_RAWL01001347.1:0-404 GCF_003668885.1 Corallococcus sp. AB049A
GCTCAGGACGGTCTGCGCGACCTTCTGCTCGGCGGGGCGCAGTTCAGCGGCACGCTGGGAGAGTCGGGTCACGATGTCCATCGGTTCACGCATCGGGTCGGGCTTAGGGTCTCGCATTCTGGCCCCCGGTAGTCGTCCGGATAGCGGCTTTGAGAGTGCTTTGGTACTTTGTAACAGGCAGGCCCGGAGAATAGTTTCGCCGCTATCATTGTGTCAACCCGATGTTTACCCCCAAAGGAACACGAGTCGATTCCCATGAGTGATACAAAGTACCAAGGAGACGCCAACGCCGTCGTCAAACCGCTCGACAAGGGCTTGGGTGCGTTGGAAGCCGCATGCGCGCCGGAGCAGATCGCTGCCCAGCGCTGGAATGTTTTGAACGAAGACTTGAACCTGCCCGCAGC
>NZ_RAWL01001348.1:0-404 GCF_003668885.1 Corallococcus sp. AB049A
TCCTTCGATAGTGGCCTCCGTGGCCAGCAATGCCGATCGAAGCGAGTCCAGTGTTTCGGCCTTTGCCGCCCATAGCTGGCGCTGCTGCGCCTCCAGCAAACGTTCCACCACTGCGTTGAGTGCCCACGGGTTGGTGCGCTCCAGAAACTCGCGCATTTCCCCTTTGGTGAAGGTGTTGGCGGCGGACTCGAACATCCAGTCACTAATGACGCCGGCTGTGGCCGCGAAGCCAAATAGGGAATCGACGGTCGTTGCGATTTCAACTCCACCGCGATAGCCGTGGCGTTGGATTCCGGCGAGCCACTTGGGATTAATCACTCTAGTGCGGAAAACAAGCAGTGCCTCTCCCTTCAGGGATCTGACCTCTGGGTGTGATGCGTCGGAAGAGTCGCCCACGTAAGCGT
>NZ_RAWL01000136.1:0-19565 GCF_003668885.1 Corallococcus sp. AB049A
ACCCTCGCGTGAGGGACCTGCTGAAGGGACTCTCCAGTGACGCGGACTTCGCGCGCTGGCTGGACTCCGAGGACCTGGCCCGCCGCTTCGCCGCGTCCGTGAACCTGATCGCCGAAGGCCAGAGCCCGCGCATGCCCCTGTCCTTCATGGCGCCGGCCGGGGCCTTCCGCGTGACGAAACGTCAGGGCCGCACGGTGGGCTCGGCGGAAAGCCATACCCGATACGACGGGGTGACCCGCGTCATCGTCTCGCTGGACGCGAAGGCCGTGGGGCAGGTGTATCAGGAGCTCAAGCCGCTGCTGGACGCCGCCCACGCGGAGCTGGCCCCGCCGGGCCGGAGCCTGGAGGCGACCCTGTCGCAGGCCATCGGGCGGCTCACGCGCGTCCCCATCCCCAAGACGTCCCCGGAGCTCACCGCGAAGGGCGCGCTCTACGTCTATGTGGATCCGGAGCTGGAGGCGCTGGGCGCCGCGGAGAAGCACCTGCTGCGCATGGGTCCGGTGAACATGCGCAAGGTGCAGGCGAAGCTCACCGAACTGTCGGCGGCGCTGGGCCTGCCGTCGCAGGGGCAGGCCCGCCAGCCGTAGTCCAGACGTGCGGTGTCTTGCTTTGGGTGGAGCCCCGCTCTACTCGCAAGGGGGGCTCCAGGGCCCTTCGGATGGCTACCCCTGGCGCGCTTTACGCGACGTGCTGTTCTAGGCGACTGTTCACTGGCAGGACGCGAGCCGCTTTCGCGTCCGTGACGAGAGACATCTCGATTCCTTGAACACGTATGCCTTTGCGCCGGCGCCCGCCGCTGGCGACAGCATCGCGAAGCCAGAGGGGGAAGTCCGTGGCTGATACAGGTGGGGGCGTGTCCCGCGACCCGGAGCTTGCCTCCCGTCTCGCGGCGATGGGCGTCCTGGAGACGCGGATGGCCGGGCTCGGCGCCGGCCAGCCGCCCGTGGTGATGGCAGGCCCCTTCTTCCACGCGACGGACCCCGCCGAGGTCCAGCGCGTGCGGCAGTTCCGCGACGCCCAGTACCGCGCGCGGCTGAGCTATCTGCTGAGCCCCGAGCAGCTTCAGCTCGACTGGCGGCTGGAGCTGGACGAGCGCAGCGCGCACTTCCACGCGAGCCGCGACGGCCAGCTCTTGGGCAGCCTGCGGATTACCCCCGCCCCCTTCGAGTTCCAGGCGCTCGCCCCGTCCCTGGAGGCGGAGGCGCCCCGGTTCCAGGGCTACGCGGAGTTCAGCCGCCTGGTCGTGGACCCGGAAGCGCGCAGCCCCTCCGTCACGCCGCGCCTGCTCATCGCCGCCTGCACCTGGGCGATGACGGAGGGCTACGTCGGCATCGCCGGCCTGTGCCGCCGCGCCGCGCGCACCGTCTTCGAGCGCTACGGGCTGGCCGCGGCCTCCGAGGAACAGCACCGCGTGCCCATGCGCGGTCCGCAGCCCTACACGCTGATGGGTGGCACCTGGCCGCAGCTCATCGCCGCCAGCACCCGGATGTCCGAACGGCTCACCCGCCTCCGGATGAATGACTCACCGGACGCCTACTCCCGCTTGGTCGAGGTGGAACAGACATGACTGACACGACGCAGACGGTCTCCGGCCTGGAGGCCCTGAAACACCGCCGCTCGCAGGTCTGGGACGAGTTGCTTTCCCAGTCCCGCTTCGTGCGCACCATCCAGCAGGGTGAGGTCACGAAGGCGCTCTACGCGCTGTATCTCATTGAGACGTATCACTACACCCGGCACAACGCCCGCAACCAGGCGCTGGTGGGCGTGCGCTGCGACGACGACCGGCACTACCAGAAGTTCTGTTTCAACCACGCGGAGGAGGAGGTCGGCCACGAGCAGATGGCCCTGCACGACGTGGCCAGCATGGGCCTTCAGCCCGGCTTCCCCATCCCGCGCGCGCTGCCCGCCACGGACGTCCTCATCGCGTACCTGTACTGGGTCTCCTACCAGGGCAATCCCTTGCAGCGCCTGGGGTACAGCTTCTGGGCGGAGAGCTGTTACGACTACATCCGGCCGCTGTTGGGCAAGGTCCAGAAGTCGCTGGGGCTCACGCCCGCGCAGATGACCTTCTTCGTCGCGCACTCGGACATCGACGCGGAGCACTCGCAGGCGGTGGACGAGATGATCGCCAAGAAGTGCAAGACGCCCGAGGACTGGGAGGACGTGGCGCAGGTGATGGAGACGAGCCTGCGGCTGACCTGGAAGATGATGGACGAGGTGGCGGACGCCTACGCCCAGCTCGTCGACGGACGCAGCGACCGGGCCGCCTTCCTCAAGGCGCTGTGAGCCTTCCGCCATGGGCGCCTACTTCCGCCACCTGAACTATTCGCTCGGCGACGAGGACTCCCGCGTCGAGCTGCACGCCCTCCCGGCGGACGCCCGGCACGTGGTGGCCGTGGCCGGCAGCGGAGGGCGCGTGGTGCCGCTGCTCGCCCGCGCGCCCCGGAAGGTGACGTGCGTGGACATCTCCGACACGCAGCTCGCGCTCACCGAGCTGCGCATCGCCGCGCTGAGGCGGCTGAACCACACGGAGTACCTGGGCCTGCTGGGCTACGAGGACATGTCCACCCAGCGCCGCCTGGAGCTCCTGGCCACCCTGCCCCTCTCCGGAGCCGCGAGGAAGGCCCTGGAGCCCGTGTGGCAGGCGGTGGAGGCCGGCGAGCGTATCGTCTACCTGGGCCGCTTCGAGGGGATGCTGCGCACGCTGTCGCGCGTCGTCGGGCTGTTCACCGGCCAGCGCGGACGGAGGATGTTCGACCAGCCGGACGTCGCGGGGCAGCGCGCGTACCTGGACTCGGGGTTTCCCAAGGGGGCGTGGCGGCTGGTGCTCCTCCTGATGGGGAACTCGGCGGTGCTCAACTCGCTGCTCTACCGGGGAGACTTCCCGAAGAAGAACCGGCCGGAGAGCGCGTTCCGCATCTACTGGGACCTCTTCGACCGGCTCTTCCGCACGCTGCCGGTGCGCTCCAGCTTCTTCCTGCAGCTCGTCTTCTTCGGAGAGCTCCGCTACCCGGAGGGCTACCCCATCGAGTGCGACGCCGACGTCTACCTGGCGGCGCAGCGGGCCGCGCGCGACGCGGACATCGAATACGTCAAGGGCGACATCCTCCAGCACGTCCAGGCCCAGCGGGACGTGGACTTCGTGTCGCTGTCCGACGTGCCGTCCTTCCTCCCGCCGGACCTGGAGCGCGACTTCCTCAACGCGATGAAGCCGGGCCTCACCCCGGACGCCCTCGTCGTCACGCGGGGACACCTGCGCGTCGCCGCCCCGGAGGTCCAGGGCTACGAGGACGTGTCCGGCCGCTACGCGGATTCCATCGCCGGGGAGCGCACCCAGCTCTGGAAGATCAACTTCTACCAACGACGTTCTTGAGGAGCGCCGTCGCATGCATGCCGTGAAGCTGACGAAGACGTTCGACGCCCAGGCGCTGGAGGCGGCCTACCACGCCGTCCGGCGCCAGGTGGAAGCGCTGCCCGCGGGCTATCCAGGCGAAGGCCACCAGGGGTGGACCTCCATCTGTCTGCACTCCGCCACGTCCGGCGCCTCACCGGTGCTGGATGCGGCCCCCTACCTGCGAGACCTGCTCGCCGGCCTGGGCCTGAAGCTGCGCCTGGCGCGGCTGCTGCGCCTGGAGCCCGGAGGCGTCATCCGCGAGCACCAGGACGCGTTCCTGTCCAAGCGCATCGTCCGGCTCCACATCCCCGTCGTCACCCACCCCGACGTGGAGTTCTACGTGGGCGGCCAGCGGTGCGTCTGGGGCGCGGGGGAGTTCTGGTACGGCGACTTCTCGCTGCCGCACCACGGGGTCAACAAGAGCGGCATCGCCCGCATCCACCTGGTGCTGGACGTGACGGCGGACGACGCGCTCCTCCACCTCTTCCCGCCCCAACAGGTGCCGCCGTCGCTCCAGGCGATGGGGAGCGAGACACAGGAAGCGGAGCTGGACCCGCGCGTCATCGAGCGCTTCGCCTTCGACTTCACCCTGCCCCAGGGCTTCAGCCTCCCCGGCACTGGACTGGCGCCGCTGACGTCCGAGGCGCGGGGCGGCATGCGCATGGTGGACAACGAGCTGTGCATCTTCGTCAACGAGCAGCCCATGTTGAAGGCCGTGCCCGTGTCGGAGGACACGGTGGACCTGCTGGGCATGGGGCCGGAGGCACGCCTGCGCTACACGTTCCGTGGCGAGGCGGTGCGGGATGTGACGCTCACCGTGGGCACGACCCCGGTGTACTCATTCGACGTGCGCCATGGCTCCGGTCAGGCTCATTGAGCGCGGGGAGGCGGGAGACGCCAGCGACAGCGCGCGGCTGGCGTCGAAGCTCGTCGGCCACTACGTCGAGCGGGGCACCGGGCCCTTCATCGGGAACACCCGCCACCGCGTCCTGCTGGCGGAGGTGGACGGCGAGGTGACGCCACTCATCGTCAACGACGGGGCGGACAGCGACTGCTACCTGACGTCACCGTTCATCAACTACATCACCTACGCGGAGGACTTCGTGCGCTCCGTGAAGGACCCCGGCACACGGCGGGCGCTCCTCGCGTTCATCCGCGCCGTGCGGGCCGTCATCCGCTCCAGGGACCTGGACCGGGTCGTCTACGTCAATCACTGGATGCTGGCCACGGGGCCGGCGCTGCGCTTCACCCCGGAGCAGCTGGAGCGGCTGACGCGGGCACTGAAGGAGCGCTTTCCCCAGCACGCCCTCGTCTTCAAGCGGGCCACGGCGGAAATGGCCAGCACGGAGCTACCAGCCATCTTCAACCGGCAGATGTACGTGTGGCGGCACGAACCGGGGAAGAAGCCGCCCCGGGAGTTCCGGCAGGACCGCAACCTGCTGAACCAGCACCGCGCGAACCTGCGCAGGCTCACCGCCGCCGACCCTGGCGTCATCGACCGGCTGCGCGAGCTGTACCGGGCGCTCTACATCGACAAGTACTCCGACCATAACGCCTTCTTCACGGAGGCCTGGTTCCAGGAGGTGTTCCGGCAGGGGCTGCTGGAGGTCTACGGCATCGAGGTGGACGGCCGCCTTGCCTACTTCGTCACCTGCTTCGTCGCGGGCGGCGAGCTGATTGGCTCCGTGGTGGGGCACGACCCGGTGCTGTCGCGAAAGCACGGCCTGTACCGGGCCGGCATGAGCCACCTGATGCAGCTCGCGGAGGAGCGCGGCCTGCCGCTCAACCTGAGCTCCGGCTCCGGGCAGTTCAAGCAGAAGCGCGGCGCCACGCCGCTCACCGAGTACGAACTGCTCTGCTTCTCTCACCTCCCCTGGCGTGCAAGGCTGTCCTGGTCGCTGCTCCGGCGCATCTACAACGAGGTCGGTCCCAGGGTCTTCACCGCCCTGAGCATCTGACCGCGACCTTCCGTCGAGGACCGCATGCTCTACACGCCCCGAAGCTTCCAGGAGTCGGACCTCTCCACGCTGCACGCCTTCATGAAGCAGCACAGCTTCGCCACGGTCATCTCGCACGGCGCGGAGCTCAACGTCACGCACCTGCCGCTGATGCTGGCGCCGGACCGGGGAGACAAGGGCACGCTGCTGGGACACCTGGCGCGCGCCAATCCGCACTGGAAGGACTTCGACGGCGAGCGGCCGGTCCTCTGCGTCTTCCACGGCCCCCACTCCTACATCTCGCCCACCTGGTACAAGGCCCGGCCCTCGGTGCCCACCTGGAACTACGCGGTGGTGCACGCGCGCGGGAAGCCACGCCTCATCGAATCGCGGGCGGAGCTGTCGAAGCTCATCGACCTGACGATTGCGACGTACGAGCCCACCCTGGGCGCCCCCGGCAACGAGGCCTACCCACCCGAAGAGGCGCGCGCGCAGCTGCTGGAGCACATCGTCGGCTTCGAGCTGCCCATCGACGAGCTGCAGGGCAAGTTCAAGCTGGGCCAGAACCGCTCCGCGGAGGACCAGGCGGGAATCATGGAAGCGCTGACGGTCCAGGGCGGCGAATCGCTGGCCCTGCTCGAGCTGATGCGCGAGCGGTCGCGCGCGAAACCCTGACGCAGTCCCGGGCTCCGGAGGCCCCCGCACATGGCAAGGCAGCGCGTCCT
Organism: Corallococcus sp. AB049A; assembly: GCF_003668885.1. Taxonomy (NCBI): domain Bacteria; kingdom Pseudomonadati; phylum Myxococcota; class Myxococcia; order Myxococcales; family Myxococcaceae; genus Corallococcus; species Corallococcus sp. AB049A. The sequence continues at coordinate 6,057 of NZ_RAWL01000136.1, forward strand.
CACCCCTTCCGAACCGCTCCAGCGGACGTGGGCGCTGAGCGCCGTGGACGTCGCGCTGAAGGACATGTTCGTGAGCTTCGCGGCGGTCTTCAGCGGCAGGCTCGACACGGAGCGCTTCTCTCAGGCGCTCCGGCAAACGCTCATCCGCTACCCGTTCTTCCACGGCACCTTGAGGCAGCAGGACGACGCGGTGCTCGTCCTCTGCCACCACCCGCCCCGCCCCGGCGTCCGTGAGGGCATGAGCGCCGTGGGGCTGGACCTCGAGGACGTGGACGCGCCCTTCCCCACGGGCGACCGGCGGGTCCTCTACTCGGGGGACTTCGTCTCCAGGCTGGCCCCCGGGAAGCCACCGGTCCACGACGGGCGCCGCCCGCTGTTGCACCTGAAGCTCACGCACTTCCGCGACGCCTCCGTGGTGGCCCTGAGCTGGAACCACGCGCTGACGGACCTGCACGGCATCTACGACTTCCTCCGAGCGGTGTCGGACGCCTACAGCCACCCCGGCCACGAGCCCGGAGCGCCGCCGGTGTTCGGCCGGCGCGACATCTGGCGGAACCTCGAAGGGGCCCCGGAAGCGGGAGCCCGGCCGTCCAGGGAAGGCCGCCACGGCATCGTCCACATCTCACGCGCGAAGGCGGCGCTGGGCATCGCGCGCTACCTGAAGCAGGCCGTGACGGATGCCGTGCCCGTCTGCCTCTTCCTGGACGAGGACGGCGTCGACGCCATCAAGGCCCGGGCACAGGCCGCCGGGACGAAGGTGTCCACCAACGACGTGGTCAACGCGACGCTGCTGAAGTTCTTCGGCGAGTGCACCCGCGACCCACGCGCGTCTCCGGACGTGGGGCTGTACTTCCCCATCGACGTGCGCGAGCTGCTGGGAGCCCCGCACGGGTCGGTGGCCAACTGCCTGGGCAACGCGTCCGCGGTGCTGAAGCGCGCGGACCTGTGGAATTCGAGCGTCACCGAGCTGGCCATGCGCAACCGCGCCGTGGTGTCCGCCTATGGCCGGGAGCAGCTGCGGGGCGACCTGCGTTGGGCGGACTACTGGAGGCGCAACACGAGCGCCGGCAGCGTGTATCACCACTGGTTGCTGGGAAGAGACCGCGTCTATTCCTCCAACTGGACCAGCCAGGAGCTGGCGCGCGTGCGCTTCGACGACGCGGCGTTCGTCGCGCTGCTGCGAAGCTCGCAGCTCAACAAGTGGCTGCTGCTGCCGGCCTTCCACAGCACGGTCCTGCCCCGGATGGAGGGCGGCCGGATGAAGCAGGTGGTGCGGGTGGCCGTCCGCCGGGAGCACTTCCAGGTGCTGGCGAGGCACCTGGGAGACTGGCCTCACGTCGAGGAGGCCATCCGCCTGGACACCGGCGCTTCCGCCAGCGCCGGGTCCTGAAACAGGGGCACGTCCTCGCGGAAGACGTTCCGCTCCACGGGAGGCGGAGGCTTCATCAGGTTCTGGGTGAGCCAGCCCAATCCCTGACGCTGCAGGGCGGACCGGTGCCAGATCCACGCCGACACATGGACCGGCTGCGCGCCGACGCTCATCTTCGGCCCCGCCGTGGTCATCCCCATGTTGACCGCCTTGCAGCCGTGCTCGATGGCGTAGCGGACGACCTCGTACAGCAGCCGGAAGTAGACACCCTCCTGCAGGGCCGCCTCGCGGGAGAAGCCGGTGCAGGAGAAGCGGAGCATGGGTCCGTCGAGGAACAGCAGCCCGAACCCGGCGATGCTGTCATCCGGCCGGCGCAGCAGCATCACCTTCGCCTCCGGCATGTCGCTGGCCGAGGCAAAGAAGCCCTCGGTGAGGACCAGGCGCCGGTACTGGGTGGCGCGCTCGTAGAGGGTCCGCCACAGCACCGTCAGCTCCGGGGCCAGCTGCGCGAACTGCTCCACGACCTCCACGCGAAGCGAAGCCGTCTCCTTCATGCAGCCCGCCAGGCGCGCGCGGTAGCGGGCACGCATGTGGGCCTTGTAGTCATTGAATGACGCGAACGGCACCGGCGCGACGTACGCCGCGGGGAGCGGCGAGGGCACGAAGCCCATCCGGCGGAGCACCTCCACCGCCCCGGGCGCGGCCGCCGTCTCGATGTCCCGGATGACGACCAGCGACGCGCGCTGGCGCTCCGCCTCCGCCTGCGCCCAGCGCGCCACGGTGGTGATGGCTTCGGCGCTGGTGAGCGAGGAGCGCACGGGGAACCCCACGCCCGCGGGGTTGCCCACCTCGATGACGCCGTACTTCAGGAAGCGAGGCGCCGCGCCTCGCACCAGGTGGACGGCCTGCTGGATGCGTTGATTGCCCAGGTCCGCCCCATCGATGGTGTTGCGATAGGTGGCGGCGACGCCCACCGGCTGACCGCGCCGGTCGCTCAGCACGATGGGCACCTGGTGGAAGCCTTCAATCTGGATGTGCTGGGCGCACTTGAGGAAGCGCTGGCTGAGATTGAAGTGGCCTTCAGGGACCCAGCAATCCCAATCACGCGCACCGCCGTCCCGCCAGAATGCTTCTCCCGCCTCCCGGACCGTCACCCCACCAGTGTCGTGCTCGGCACTGCTACCACGCATGTCATTCCTCCGCGGACATCGGAGGCGGAACAGTGCCTTGCGGCCCCCAGGCGCGGGAAGGCCGCGACGGGTCGCGGAAGGACTGTCACGAAAACCAACCACGATCCGGCGGTGATGTCAGGGGCGTGATTCAGGATGACCGTCCCCCATGTTTCAGTCATCCCAGCCCGTGTCGTCTCAAGAGCGAGTCGCCCTGGTGGATGCCCTGCGCGGCTTCGCGCTGTGTGGCGTCTTCATCTCCAACACCTTCCTCTGGTTCAGCGGCCGGAACCTGCTGCCGCCAGAACGGCTCCAGGCCCTGGGCTCGCCGCTCCTGGAGTTGGGGGCCGGCGCCCTCTTCCTGTTCTTCGTGGCGCACAAGTTCCTCAACCTCTTCGGCTTCCTCTTCGGGCTGGGCTTCTCCCTCCAGCTGTCGCGAGCGGAAGCCCGAGGCGCCTCGCACGTCCCCGTCCACCTGCGGCGCATGGGAGTGCTGCTGTGCTTTGGAGCCGTGCACCTGCTGGCGCTCTGGATGGGAGACATCCTCCACCTGTATGCATTGGCGGGCTTCGTGCTGGTGCTCTTCGCCGGGAGGTCGGACCGGGCGTTGTGGAGTTGGGTTGTGCTCCTGCTGGGCTTGGTGCCGCCCCTCGTCCTCGCGCTCCAGCATTGGGGGCCGGGAGCCGCGGCGGAGGCCGCGAAGGCCCATGAGCTGGCGCTGCGGGCGGACCTGCTCGCGGCGCTCTCCAGTGACTCGGTCTGGACGGCGCAGGCGGGAAACGCCCGCTACGTCTGGGAGACGTGGTTCAGCACGCCCCGGGTGCTCATCTGGCTCGCGCTGATCCTCGGACGCTTCCTGCTGGGTTTGCTGGCGGGGCGTCACCGGTTGTTGCAGGACGTGGAGCGCCACCGTCCCCTGCTCCGCCGGATGCTGGGGTGGGGGCTGGGCATGGGAGCCCTGCTCAATGCCGGGGGGCTCCTGGCATTCCAGCTGAGAGCCCAGGGACTGGAGCCCATGAACCACGCGGGCCTCTTCCTCCTGATGGCGTTCCAGGACCTGGGCTACGTGCTTCTGGGCGCCGCGTACCTGGCCGGCTTCGCGCTGCTCTTCCAGCGCGAGCGCTGGCGCCGGGCCATGACGGTGTTCGCCCCCGTGGGCCGCATGGCGCTGACGAACTACCTGATGCAGACGGTGCTGAGCCTGTGCCTCTACAACGGCTGGGGCCTGGGGCTCATCGGCCGCGTGCCGCCGTCACACGGTGTCGCCATCGCGCTGGGCCTCTTCGCGGTGCAGGTGCTGCTCAGCCATGCCTGGTTGAAACACTTCCGCTTCGGTCCCGCGGAGTGGCTGTGGCGGTCGCTCACCTACGGCCGCCTTCAACCCCTGCGCTGATTCATTTCTTGGGAGGGTGGTTCCCCCGGCCGCCACCGGACGGCCTTCCCGTCTTGCTCGGTGCATTGGGGGGCGGAGGTGGCCGGGCGCTGCCGCCGCCAGCCTTGCCTCCGCTTGCTCCTTTGCCGCCCTTCCCTTGTCCTCCGCTGCCTTTGCCCATGGCGCTCCTCCGTTGCATGCGATTCAGGGTGGAAACCTATGCACGGTTGCACGCCCTGGCAGGGACGGTTCCCACGGCACAGCTTTGATGCGGTCATGGACGTCCCCGCCTCATTGCTCGACTTCTCGCTGGTCCAGGGCACCCTGCTCGGGCAGAAGCTTCGCCGCGCCCGTCATCGCCAGACGTCGCGGCCCGCGCGCATCCTCGTCCTGACCCTGGTGGCCTGGCTTCCGCTCCTCGTCCTGTCCCTCCTGGGTGGAGGGCTCGGGATGACACGCGCCTTCCTGCACGACGTGGGGACCCAGGTCGCGTTCCTGGTGTCCCTGCCGCTGCTCGTCGCGTGCGAGCGCTACATCGACCTGAACGAGAAGGCGGCCGTGCGCCAGTTCGTCGTCTCGGAGCTGATTGCTCCGAAGGACCTGGCCACCTACGAGCGCATTGCCAGAGACGTGGTGCCGATGCGGCGAAGTGCCATCATCGAGGCCGGGCTCCTGGCCGCTTCCATCGCCGTGTCCTTGCTGGACGTGCCCCACGTGACGAGCCGTCCAGCCTGGCTCCATGCGCAGCCCCAGGGCCCGCTCACCCTGGCCGGGTGGTGGTACCTCGCGGTGAGCATGCCGATCCTCCGGTTCTTGCTCCTGCGCTGGCTGTGGCGGGGAGTCCTGTGGGCCAGGTTCCTGTTCAAGGTCTCCCGGCTGCCGCTCACCCTCGTGCCCACGCATCCGGATGCAGCGGGCGGTCTGGGCTTCCTCGGGACCGTCCAGGCCAGCTTCTCACTGATCGTCCTCGCGGTGTCCGCCACGATCACCACGCACCGCCTGTCGCACGCCTCCACCACGGACATCACCGACTACGCCCTTCACCTGTTCACCTTCGCGCTCCTCTGCATGGCCGTCATCTTCGCCCCGCTGATGTCCTTCTTCCGTCAGCTACTGATGGCGAAGCGAAAGGGGGACCATCACTACTCGGCGGTGGCGGCCTGGCATTCGCAGCGCTTCGAAGAGCGGTGGTTCCACCGGAAGCTGCCGGAGGGACTGGACCCGCTGAGCGCGGAGGACTTCTCCTCGCTCACGGACCTGGGCTCGTCCTTCGTCGCCGCACGCCGCATGCGCTGGTTCCCGGTGGACATCCGGGCGGCGCTGGCCGTCATCGCCGCGGCCATGGCGCCCATGGTGCCGCTGCTCCTCGCCGACCGGCGCTTCGTGGAGGTGTTGCTGGAGCTTGGCAAGAGCCTGCACTGACGCATCGCCGTCAGCGGGCCACCGGGCGCGAGGGGGCTTCCTCCCGGACGATCAACAGCCCATCCATGACCGTCGCCCAGGGGACCTTCATCCAGGACGTGTAGATCAAGGGACGCGCCAGGCTGGGCCCCAGCTCACGAAGCTGGCGCCCATCCAGATACCGGGTGTCCGCGGAGTGGTTCAGGAACGCCTGGCCCTCCAGTGACTCCGGCGTCGCGGGTGCCAGGGCAAACGTCTGGGGACTGGCGCCGATGGAATAGCTCCCGGAGCTGGCGGAGAACCCCAGCACGAAGGACTGGTCCCCGAACCGCTCACGCACGAAGGAGCCGAAGGGAATCCGCTGCCGGCCGTCCGGATCCAGGGCCGACATGCCCTTCGAGGCATGAAGGGTGGCAAGCCAGACAATGGCTTTCCTGGGCTGGGGGGACTGGGACAGGAGCCATTCCAGGTTCATGAACATGGAGCGCTCACGCGCGTTGTCTTCGTTCCAGCTCCGGGGAGCACCGGGCTGCTCCTCCTTGAGGGTCAACGCGGCGGCCGCGCGGGTGAAGGTCCGCACCAGGTTGCGAGCCATCTGCACTGATTCAGCCTGGGTGAGCGTCGACTCCAGCTCCTGCGCGCAGCCCAGGAGGACCTTCGCGGTCGCCGCATCGTACGGATGGGCTTCGTCGTAGCCCCAGGCCATGTGCCGATCGAGCTCCGCCCTGCACTCCTCCCGCCGAGGGGCGAGCTCACGCACCAGCTCCTTCGTCACCCACCTGCCCCCGTTGATCTGATCATCAATCCCACCGACGGCGAGGGTCCCCGCCCGCCACCGCCCGGCCAGGAAGGGAATGAGGGGTGCCATCTCCGGACTGGCCCACATCCCGCCAATGGCAGTCGCGAGCATGTCGTCACTGACGGGCTGGCCCGCCTTCAGCAGCGACTGGAGATGGAGGAAGTCATAGGTGCCTGTCTCGATGAAGAAGGCATCGTACTGGCATTCCTCCACCAGCCTGCGGGTCAGCTCCGCCTTGAAGGCCACGGTCCTGGCACTGCCATGGTGGGACTCCTCCCCCAGCAGCGCCATCCGCTTGTCGCAGAGTTCCCGGACGATCCGGTCGGTATCGGAGGGCGGCGGCGCCTCACTCCTGGGTGACGAGGCGCAGCTCGCAAGCAAGGAGAGCAGAAGCAGCAGGTATCTCATCCGCGGCACTCCATGGACGCCCTCGGCAGCGCCGAAGGCTCCATCTCCGTCGCCATCGAGGAGGTCTCCCCGCCGGACTGGGCGGAGACCGTTCAGCGCTCCGCGAAGGCCTTCTCGGTGACGTAGTGGCCGGCCTCTCCGGGGGTGCCCTCGCGGAAGCCGCGCTCCTCCAGCATGGTCGTGAGGTCCGAGAGCATGCCGGGGCTGCCACAGAGCATCACGCGGTCGGTCTCCGGGTTCAGCGGCGGCAGGCCCACGTCCTTGAACAGCTTCTCGCTCTGGATGAGGTCGGTGATGCGGCCGGTGTTGCGGAAGTCCTCGCGCGTGACGCTCGGGTAGTACGTGAGCTTCTGCTTCACCAGCTCCCCGAAGAACTCGTTGTGGGGCAGCTCGTGGATGAAGAGGTCGTGGTAGGCCAGCTCTTCCGCCCGCCGGCAGGTGTGCGTGAGGATGACCCGGTCGAACTGCTCGTACATCTCCGGGTCCTTCACCAGGCTCAGGAACGGCGCCAGGCCCGTGCCCGTGCTGAGCATGTAGAGGTTCTTGCCGGGCAGCAGGTGCTTGAGGACCAGCGTTCCGGTCGCCTTCTTGCTGACCAGGATGCTGTCGCCCTCCTTGAGGTGCTGCAGCCGGGAGGTCAACGGCCCACCGGGCACCTTGATGCTCAGGAACTCGAGGTGGTCGTCATAGTGCGCGCTCACCATGCTGTAGGCGCGCAGCAGCGGGCGGGCCTCGACCTCCAGGCCGATCATCGTGAACTGGCCGCTGGCGAAACGGAAACCCGGGTCACGCGTGGTGACAAAGCTGAAGAGGGTGTCAGTCCAGTGGTGCACGCGCAGCACGGACTCCTTCATGAGACTGCTCACGGTTGTTGCTCCAGAAGAGGGCCGGCGGCGTTCTAGACCACCCGAACGCGCCGGTTAACGGGTAACGTTGTGCGACACATTCCCCCCTCCGTACCAGAGGAAGAAGCCCGGCGGGCAGCCTTGCGCTTATCGGCGGGTTCAGGAGTCCAGCGGGTCCGCCGGCCTCGGGCACCCTGGCCCGCCGGTCAGCGGGCGAGCTGGGACAACGCCCGGCCGAGATGACGCCCCGCCTGGGTGCCCACGGCGGCAGGCGCCTCGACTCCGAGCCCCTGGGGATTCAGGGCCCCCCAGCCCGAGAGGAAGGACCCCGTGGACCACGCCGCCCGGAAGCCCTGCTCGAAGAGGGAGGCCAGCGTCCGCTCCAGGCCGGGCGCCGCGGACTCCAGGCGCCTGGAGACGAAGAGCTCCGTCCCCAGCCGTGCGCTGCCCGCCTCCAGCTCCGGCGGGGTGGGAAGGGAGGCCTCCACCAGGATGCCCGCGTAGAGCGGCTCCTCCGCCTCACAGACCCCTTGGAAGACCGACGTGAGGAATCGCGCCGTCGCCTGGGCCTGCCGCCGCTCCTTCTTCGAGAGCGCGGCCGCACCGGGCATGGACAGGAGGGCGCCGCTCACAAAGACCGCCACGGGGTGGAGCGTCCGCTCCTGCGCGTCATCGGGGACCGGCTGGTACTCGACCGTCACTCCGCCCACCTGGGGTGCCTCGAAGCCCACGCGGAGCACCTTCGCCCCAGGGGCCTCGCCGCCGACGAGCGTCTTCCACTCCTGCAGCTGTTTCCCGCCGCGGAGCTCCACGGAGCGGTCCTCCAGGTGGCTCGCGAGGTCGGAGATCATCCCGAAGCGGGGGAAGCGCTCCCCCCGGACCACCGTGAGCGCGCCGGTCGGAGTCGCGCCCGCCGCCGCCACGTGCGCACAGACGCGGCCGAGCGCGGCCTCCGGGGCGAGCCGGTCCAGGTAGAACGCGGCGGCGACATGGGGCGGGTCCAGGTAGAGCGAGGAGCGACTCATGGGCCTCACTGAATCAGCTTGAGCATCTCGCGCAGCTGGGCCGCGTTGGGCACGAACGCGGTGGCCAGCTCGCCGGTTTCCTCGAAGAACTGCACGACGAAGTACTTGCCGTCAACGCGGGCGAGGTGCGCCACGGTCTTCGACGCGCCCGTGGACCACGGAAACACCTTGCTGCTCTGCATGGCGCGCTCGAGGAGCTCGCGCCACAGGCCCAGGTGGGTTTCGCGCGAGACGACGCGTCCGAACCACTGGGCGGCGTGCCGGTCGAAGGAATGGTCGAGGCCCGCCTTCGTGAGCTTGCGCACCAGCCCGGGGGCCGCCGCCAGCCCCTTGCGGGCCGCGCGCGAGGCCAGGGCCTTGGACACCCCGCGCATCCGGGCGATGACCGCGAGCGGGATCTTGATGCCCGCCTGGGCGGTCTTCGCCCCCAGCAGCTTGAAGCCCAGCTTGCTGGCGACGCCCGCGCCCTTCGCCACCGTCCCGGGGGTCGGCACCAGGTCGATGGGGTCGAACAGGGGCTTCTCGAGGCCGACCTCGTGGAGGAAGACCTCGTTGCCCTCCCGGTCCACGAGCCGCGTGAGCCCCGTGGTGGCCCGCACCTTGTACCCGATGACGACCCCTGGGTTTTCAGGGTCCATCACGAGGCCCTCGATGAGGTCCGGCTTCGTTTGCAGCTGCTCCTCGAACTCGCTCCGGAAGCCGGGAGGCAGGGGTGAGGAGAGGGAGAGCTCCCCCACCGGCTCGTCGGGCCAGCGCAGCGCGCTGGCCGGGGCCAGGACGAGGTCCGCGCTGCCCACGGCGGACTGCCCCGGGAAGGACGGGGCCTGGGGGCCCGCGCGGTCCGGCGGGCCCTGCCGGAGGTCGATCTCCTGGAAGCGCAGTGAATAGGACAGCGAGGCGCCGGCGTCCGCGACGGGCGCGAGCGAGGCTCCGCCATGGTGGCGCACCGTGATGACCGCGCTGCTGCCGGAGAACTCGACCTTCACCTCGAGCTGGGTCTGCTTGCTCTCGACGGACACCTCCGCGGCGGGGATGCCGCCGATGGTCACCAGCCAGCGGTTCGCGGAGTCCTTGAAGACGATGTCCACGCGGGGCGCTGGCGTGACCGCATCCGAGGCATCCGCCTTGTCCTTGCGCTGGATTCCCGCCGGAGCCGAGGCCTGGACGCGCGGCAGGGAGAAGGGGCCCGGGCCGGTGATGGCCGATGCGAGCCGGTCCGCCTCCGCCTCATGCGGGGAGTCGCGCGCGCCGAGGCGATCCGAGGTGGGCTCCCGGCCTCCCTGCTGAAGGGTGTGGACGACCTCGTGCGCGAGCAGCGACATCCCGCGCCGGGTGTACGGTCCGCCGTGTCCGGCGCCGAGATAGATGTGGGCGCCCCGGGTGAACGCCGCCGCGTCCAGCGCCTCCGTGGCCCGCCGTGACTCCGCGTCGTGGTGGATGCGGACACGGCTGAGGTCATGGCCGAAGCGCGCCTCCATGCCGATGCGGACATCGCCGGGCAGGGGTTGTCCCGCGGAGGTGGAGAGGCTGTCGCCCGTTTCATGCTGGGGGGAAGCCCGTGCGTTGTCTTGCCGTGGGGCCGGGACCGCCTGCGTGTGTTCCAGGTGCCAGAAACCGCGGTACGTCATGGACGTCCCCCTTCACTGAGGCGCTGTGCGGGTACGGCGCGCTACGACTCCTTCCAATTCTTCTCCTTGAGTCCGCGAAGCACCACCTGGGCAACTTCCGCCACCCGGGGCTCCGGGTCGGCGCTCAGCCGCTCCAGTGGCTCACGGAGCTCCCGCCACGCCGCGAACGCCGCCGCCGCGGCCGCAGAGCTCCGCACCCGCGTGTCCGGATTCGACATGGCATCGCGGAGGAGTTCGAAGAGGTCCGGGTCGAGCTCCGCCGGTGCAGCCACCCCTGCGATTCGGACCGCACGCGCCAGCTCCAGGGGCTCCTTTGCTTCCTTCGCCTGCTGGAGCACCTCGTCCCGTGAATAGTGAGGCAGCCTTTTGCGGATTTGCTGCGCGGTCCCCTCCACGTCCGCCCCCGTCACGACGAAGTAGTGGAGGTCCACCATTGGATCCTCGAAGTAGTACGCCTCCGTTTGGTCATCCATCGTGCGATAGATCCGCATGAAGGGCTCCAGCCCTCCTCCCTTGTTGAAGTCCCAAATCGACCAGCCCTCATCCCAGGCAAAGACCTCCACCTGCGTTCGTGAAACCTGCTCCTTCAGGGCGATACGGACCGGGGACATACGCGCTCCTCTTGTCGGGAACCGGGCGGCTCAGGTTCCACGCTTGCCGTACTTGCGGATGTCTTCGATTAGAGCCAGTTGCTCGGCGCGAAGCTCCGGCACGGTCTCGCGCGAGGCTGCTTCTTCAAGGCACTTACGGAAGAACTCGAAGAAGGCGGAGTCAAACACAGGCGGTGCAATGAGTGCCAGGAGGCGGACGGCCAGGTCACACTCCTCCGGCGTGGTCGCCGATTCGGCGCTACCCCTCCTGCCAATTGTTGCTCATGAGCGCTTGCAGCGCGATGTCCGCCCGCCGACGCACTTCCTCCTCCGGGTCCTGGGTCCGCAACTCCTCCAGCAGCCCCTTGAACTCCCTCCATGCCGCGAAGACCGAGGCTCGGGTGACTTCCGCGCGAACATTCGGGTCCGGGTGATGAGCCGCAGCCTGAAACCGGGCGAACACCTCCGGGTCGAACGTATCGGGCACGGCGGCAACCCCGGCGAGGTCCACCCAACGCGCGAGCTCTTCTGGTGACTTCGCCTCCTTCAGGTGCAGGAGGAATTCCTCGCGTCCGTAGGTGGGCAGCGCGGCGCGAATCTGCTCGATGACCGGCTCGCGGTCCTCTCCCATAAGGGCGATATAGCGTGCCCCCACCCATGGGTCCTCGACGTAGTGGATGAACGTCTTCTTCCGGTCCCTGGGATACCAGATGTACTCGTAAGGCTCCTGGTCGCTTCCCGGTTTGAAGTCGTGAAGGGTCCACCCCTTCTTCCAAACGAAGTTGGTGACCTTCCCACGCGATGCCTCATCCTTGAGTACCAGCCGAATCGGAGACACGAACACGGGTACACCTCACGAACCAGGGGTTCGGGTAATGTCAACGCCATGATGCGCGTGAGTCCCGTTGCCGAAGTTCATGTCGAGCTGGACAAGCTGCCGAAGGAGGAGCTGGTCAGGATGCTGCTCAACCCCTGAAGTCTGGCGTCCGGCAACGACAGGCACTTGAGGAAGACCCCAAGTGCATTTTTCAGGGCACACACCGCTGAAGCGCTGGGTGGGTACCTCTCGCTACGACTCCTTCCAATTCTTCTCCTTGAGCCCGCGAAGCACCACCTGGGCGACCTCCGCCACCCGGGGCTCCGGGTCGGAGCCCAGCTGCTCGAGTGGCTCACGGAGCTCCCGCCACGCCGCGAACGCCGCCGCAGCAGCCGCCGAGCTCCGCACCCGCGTGTCCGGATTCGACATGGCATCGCGGAGGAGTTCGAAGAGGTCCGGGTCGAGGTCCGCCGGTGCAGCCACCCCTGCGATTCGGACCGCACGCGCCAGCTCCAGGGGCTCCTTTGCTTCCTTCGCCTGCTGGAGCACCTCGTCCCGTGAATAGTGGGGCAGCCTTTTGCGGATTAGCTGCGCGGTCCCTTCCACGTCCGCCCCCGTCACGACGAAGTAGTGGAGGTCCACCATCGGGTCCTCGAAGTAGTACGCCTCCGTCTCGTCACCCATCGTGTGGTAGATCCGCATGAAGGGCTCCAACCCTCCTCCCTTGTTGAAGTCCCACAGCGACCAGCCCTCATCCCAGGTGAAGGTCTCCACCTGCGTTCGTGAAACCTGCTCCTTCAGGGCGATACGGACCGGGGACATACGCGCTCCTCACAAGGCATGCGGGTTGAAGGCGTGCGATCCATAGGTGGCCTGCATGCTCCGCCGCAACTGCTGGTCCAGCATCTCGCGGATGTAGCGTTCCACCTCCAAACGATTGGTGAAGTCCATCTGTTGGGCCTCCATCCGGCTGTGGATCCACCGGAAGACGAACTCCATGTGGCGCCTGCGCTGGTCCCGGGTGGCAGCAAGCCCACTGGCAAATCGTGGGGCAGGATCGGCCAGATCGCCCAGCATGCCGCGGTAGCCAGCCCCCGCGCCCACCTGCGACGCGGGAAAGAGTCCGCCGCCTCCCGCGACCGGAACCTGTCTGCCCTGACGATCCATGCGGGTCACCGTGGGGATGCTCGCGAACGCTTCCTGGAGCCCCATCCGCTGCGAGCCAGGGTGGGCCACCAGATCCAGCAGCATGGGCGTATGGATGATGGAGGAGCTATAGCGGGCGGACTCGAGCTGGAGCAGCCGGGAGGTCGAGCCCAGCAGCGGCGCCGCGCCCGGAGTCCGGCCCACCCAGGGCGGCATGCGCTCCCCGCGAGACAGGCGGCGGAGGACTTCCGCGATCTCCCGATCTCCCACTCCCGCACTCGCCTGGAGGTTCACCAACCCCCGGTGGATGTCGGCATACGAGCTGCCTGCTCCCGGGAAGTCGATGTGAACGTTGCCCAACCCGGGAGGACGGAAGGGCGACTGCTGCTCCCGCACGGGCGCGCCCAGGGTCTCCAGCAACGTGTGCTGAGGCTGTCCCTGCCGCAGCGGGTACTGCCTCAAATCCCAGACCGCGCCCAGGCCTATTTGATTGCCCTCCAGTACCAGTGGGCTGCCACGCTCGCCTCCACCTGTCAGACGCTGCGCATTGATGTCGCCCACCGTCTCCTGCACGCCCATCCAGTCCCGCGTCTCCTCGCCAAGGCGATGGATGAGTTGAAACAGCTCTCGGCCTCCCGGCGTCTGGTACACCTGCGAGAGCGGCTCGCGCGGGTTGACCAACGCGATGATGCGCGTCTCCCGCGCCCCCGGGCTCTCCACATACAGGCGCGTGAGCCGATACCAGGCCCGCCAGATGGCGAACTGCGCTCGCAGCCGGAACCGTGACACGCCCCGGCGCAGCAGGGACTGGATCCTCGGCCGCAGCGCCGCCACCGCCCGATCCAACCGTTGCTGGGGTGTCTGCTGCTGCTGCTGCCTCCGCCGCTGCCGCCACTGCCGGATGCGTTCGCGCGCCTGCCGCAGCCGGTCGCGCATGCCC
>NZ_RAWL01001349.1:0-404 GCF_003668885.1 Corallococcus sp. AB049A
CAGCGTGACACGCGGCGCAAAAGCCGACGGCGGGTCCTGGAAAATCTTCTGGTATTTCACCGCGGCTAACTGGCGGTCGCGCACCACATCCCCGCTGTCAGCGGCAAGCAGCCCGAGCAGGATATCGCCGAAGCTGCTCTTGCCACAGCCGCTGGGGCCGGTAATGCCAATCACCTCCCCGGCATGGACGCGCAGTGACTGGTCGCTGAACAACTGACGGCCTCCGCGCGTGATACTCAGGTTATGGGCTTCCAGCACCACGTCACGCGCGTGTGCAGCAGGTAAACGTGCGGCCCAGCGAGCCGGATCGGCAGCCAGCAACGCCTGGGTATAAGGATGCTGCGGCTTCGTCAGTACCTGCTCTGCACTGCCGCGCTCGATGATTTCACCGCGCAGCATCACTG
>NZ_RAWL01001350.1:0-404 GCF_003668885.1 Corallococcus sp. AB049A
GTCCTTTTCCACGTTGCATTTCGGCTACAAGCGAATCAGCCACAGCGCCTTCGTAAAAACCTGTCCTACCTTTCTCCTGGATCAGTTTTAAGGTATTGGCCAATTCTTTTTGAACCAGCACATCATTTTCCTGCCAGGTACTTTCTAAATTTACGAAAGCCGTCCCGTTCGGATTAAACTCCATAAATTTTCTATGTAAACCATTCAATTCACCGGCTTGCCTTTTGGTAATTTTAAAACCAAATTGGGCCAGGTCTATTGCGGGCTGCAATACCTGCGCCCAGGAAAGCTTTCCATATTTTTTATGCGCCTCTCCCATACCATCTACTGAGCCGGGCACGCCCGCAGCTAAATGACCATAAAGGCTTTTATCTACAATTGGATTGCCGGCCGAATCGAGATAC
>NZ_RAWL01001351.1:0-404 GCF_003668885.1 Corallococcus sp. AB049A
ACGCTGAGCGGGTGACCGACGCGCGGGCCGAGAACTCCTATCCCGGCGAGCGACTCGGCCTTCCGAACGCCGGCACAGGCAGCATGGCCAAGCTCGGCCGGCGCGTGGCCGCGGTCGCGATCGACTGGGCATGCGCCGTCGTGGTGTCCATCGCTTTTTTCTCCTACGACGCGCTGGCCACCACGCTGATCTTCGCCGCGGTGCAGGTGGTGTTCGTCCCGACCATCGGCGGAAGTCCCGGCCATCGCATCCTCGGCATGAGGGTGGTGCGTGTGGACGGCTCCTGGACGGGCCTGTGGCGCCCCGTCCTTCGTACGGCACTGCTGGTGCTCGTCGTCCCCGCGGTCATCTGGGACGCCGACAATCGAGGCCTGCACGACAAGGCGGCCGGCACGGTGCTGATC
>NZ_RAWL01001352.1:0-403 GCF_003668885.1 Corallococcus sp. AB049A
CCGAATCCTCTTGCAAGGCGTCGTACAGGTCCGCGACCTGAAGGCGATAGTAGGTTGCCATGTTTGGATGCAGGAGGGGCGGAGGTTCATCCGCTTCTGCTAGAAACTGCTCCATTTCCTTTTTTCGGCGCTCAAGGCTCACCATCTTCTCATTGAGCCGATCGGCGGCTCCGCCCTTTAGGATCAGGTTCAGAAGGGTGTCCAGTTCCCGGTCGATCTTTTTGATTTCTGCTTCGGCCGAATCGATCGATGCACGTCCCTCCATGCGCAGCCGGTTCATCTCGCGGGTGAACTCGTCACAAAATTCCTTAAATAGGGCCGGGTCCATCAAATGGTGGCGAAGGGAGCTGAGCACGCGGGCCTCGAGCCGGTCACGGCGAATGTTCTTGCGATTGTCGCAGGT
>NZ_RAWL01001353.1:0-403 GCF_003668885.1 Corallococcus sp. AB049A
CCGTAGGACAGTACCTGGTCGTGGTACGCCTTCAGGTTGAACTTGTCGCCCAGCTTTTCCTGCACCGCCTTGCGGGTGTCGAAGTGTTCCTGCGCACCCACGAAGTAGGTCGGCAGCTGCGCCGAGGTCAGCTGCGCGCGCACCCACTTGCCGGCCGCTTCGCTTTCCTGCTGGAACGCGTCGTGGGTCATCAGGTGCATCGCCTTCTCGCGATCCCAGTTGTCCACGTGCACGCCCTGGTCGAGGATCGCGTTGGAGATCGTGCGCAGGTAGAACTTCAGCTGCACCAGGTGGAACAGCGGGTCGTTGTCGAGGTAGCCCTGCTCCTGCATCATGCGCTCGGTATAGACCGCCCAGCCTTCGGCGAACAGGCCCGAACGCAGCACCGCACGCAGGGTGGAGG
>NZ_RAWL01001354.1:0-403 GCF_003668885.1 Corallococcus sp. AB049A
GATGGCTTGGAGGCGCAGCTGACGTCACTGAAGGAAACCACTCGGCAAGTTACCGAGGCACTCCGACAAGGGAGAGCGAACACGGCAACGCCAAGCAGGCAAAGCAAGCCACGCCGCACCGCGCCCAGAAGAGTGGGCGAGCCGACACAAGAACCCAATAGCAGGAAATCTAAGACTTGAGGCCATCCATTCGATCAAGGCTTCTTTCCCCGAAAGACTTGGAGGACGTACACGCCCCCCCCAAAGTTCATCCTCGACCGCGCCCGAGAGCACGGCGCGACAGGCCCCGTACGAACGGTAGAAACCAGCACGCCGGAGGAGGAACGCCATGAAGCAGGGAAGAACTGACAGAGATTGGGCGGTGGTCGCTGTGATGACCTTTGCCGCAGGAGCCGTCTTGACT
>NZ_RAWL01001355.1:0-402 GCF_003668885.1 Corallococcus sp. AB049A
TCCGCATTCCAGCAGGTGGCGGAAGCGGAACAGGTCACCGTCCCCGCGGATGCCGAGCTTGCGGTAGGCCGAGGTTTTCTGCGAGCTGATCGTGCTGGCTGAACGCCCCGATCGCAGGGCCATTTCGCTGGTGCTGACCCCTTTCAGCACCAGCCCGAGCACTTCCCGTTCGCGCTGGCTCAACGGCACCAGTGCCGGGGCCGGCATTCTGCGTGCACGCGTGCCCGGCAGGTTCAGTTCCGCGCGCAGCTCTGGTGGCACGAAGCGCCCTCCCCGGGCGACCACATCAATGGCACGCAGCAGCACGTCCGGTGGCGTCGACTTGGACAGGAAGCCGCGCGCACCGGCACGCATCGCGGTGGCCACCGTGCTGGCATTGCAGTGTGCCGAGAGCACCAGCAC
>NZ_RAWL01001356.1:0-402 GCF_003668885.1 Corallococcus sp. AB049A
GGCTCCGAGGGGGCGTTCCCCACGGCGGCCTGGAAGTGGCCGGGGACGAAGGGCTTCGCGAAGTGCGAGTCCTGACCCTTGTCGAGCATCCGGAGCATGTGGGTGGCCTCGGACACGTGCTCCTTCTCCTCGGCCGCCAGGTGGAGGAAGAAGGCCTTCACTTCCGGATTCGAGGAGTCCTCGGCGAACGCCTCGTACTCGTTGATGGTCTCGAGTTCGCGCGCCAGGACGGCGCGGATGCGCGCGACGTCGGACCGCTCGGTGTCGGACTTTCCGGCCATTGGGGGCGGACCCTCGCAACCCGTGGGGAGACCGTCAAGTGAAACAGCGGTCGAAGGGTTTCCTGCTGCATGCCGAAGAACGCCGGACGTAGAGTCCGCCCCTTCGTGACCGCCCCCGCAC
>NZ_RAWL01001357.1:0-402 GCF_003668885.1 Corallococcus sp. AB049A
ATATGTTCCACTGTTGCATGCCGGTCATTCCCGTGAAATCAACCGCTTGCAGCTTGGCATGGTGCTTGCGCTTCCTTTCCCGTACTTCAACCTGGATTGCCGCATGACCGCTTCTGCCCCTTTCTCCGCCGGTGCCCGCTTCCGTGAGGCGCTGGCTGCCGAATCGCCGCTGCAGGTGATCGGTGCGATCAACGCCAACCACGCCCTGCTGGCCAAGCGCGCCGGCTTCCGTGCCATTTACCTGTCCGGCGGCGGCGTTGCCGCAGGCTCGCTGGGCCTGCCGGACTTGGGCATCAACACCCTGGAAGACGTGCTGGTGGACGTGCGCCGCATCACCGATGTCTGCGACCTGCCCTTGATGGTCGACATCGACACCGGCTTCGGCCCGAGCGCGTTCAATAT
>NZ_RAWL01000137.1:0-19540 GCF_003668885.1 Corallococcus sp. AB049A
GCATCGAGCTGGGTGAAATCGAGTCCTGCCTGCTGAAGCACCCTGCCGTGCATCAGGCCGTCGTGCTGGCTCGCGAGGACGTGCCCGGTGACAAGCGACTCGTCGCCTACGCCGTCCCCGAGGCGGGAGCGCCCCTGGACACCACCGAGCTGCGTGCATTCCTCAAGCAGCACCTGCCCGAGTACATGGTGCCCGCCGCATTCCTGGTGCTGGAAGCCCTGCCGCTCAACACCAACGGCAAGGTGGACCGCAAGGCGCTCCCCGCGCCCCAGGGCGGTGCAGCCGCCTCCACCTACGTCGCGCCGAGCACTCCCACTGAGGAACAGCTCGCGGCCCTCTTCACGCAGGTGCTGCGCGTGGAGCGCGTGGGCATCCACGACGACTTCTTCGCGTTGGGTGGCCATTCGCTGCTGGCCACTCAGCTCGTCTCGCGTGTGCGTTCCACCTTCCGTGTGGAGTTGCCGCTGCGGGCCCTCTTCGAAGCGCCCACCGTGGCCGCGCTCGCGGAGCGGATCCAGACGAGCACGCCCAGCCTCCAGCCGCCGCCGCGCACGCAGACCCACGCGGACGGCCCGCGCCCCCTGTCCTTCGCCCAGCAGCGGCTGTGGCTGTTGGATCAGCTCCAGCCCGGGGATGCGTCCTACAACATCCCCACCGCGCTCCAGCTTTCAGGACGCCTGGACGCGGAGGCCCTGCGCCGTGCCTTCGAAGCGCTCGTCCAGCGTCACGAAGCCCTGCGGACCACCTTTCAGTCACACCAGGACCAGCCCGTCCAGACCATCCATGCAGCCAGTGGATGGACGCTGCCGCTCGTGGACCTCTCCGGCCGGCCGGAGGCGCTGCGGGAGAAGGAAGCGAGACGGCTGGCTGACGAGGAGGCCCGCCGGCCGTTCGACCTCGCCAGGGGCCCGCTGCTGCGCAGCACGTTGGTGCGGCTGCGTGAAGACACCCACCTGCTGCTGGTGACGATGCACCACATCGTCTCCGACGGCTGGTCCATGGGTGTCCTTGTCCGAGAGCTCGCGGCCTTCTACGCGGCCTTCTCCACGGGCCAGTCGCCCTCGCTCCCGCCGCTGCCCGTGCAGTACGCGGACTTCTCGGCCTGGCAGCGCAAGTGGCTGCAGGGGGATGTCCTGGAGGCGCAGATCCAGTTCTGGAAGCAGCAGCTGTCCGGAGCCCCGGCCGCGCTGGAGCTGCCCACGGACCATCCGCGTCCCCCCGTGCAGTCGCACCGGGGCGGCACGGTGGATCTGCAGATTCCCAAGCACACCGCGGATGCGCTGAAGGCGCTGGCGCAGCGTGAAGGTGCCACGCCCTTCATGATGCTGCTGGCGGCCTTCCAGCTATTGCTGTCGCGCTACTCAGCACAGGACGACGTCAGCGTGGGCACGCCCATCGCGGGCCGTACGCAGGCGGAGACCGAAGGCCTCATCGGCTTCTTCATCAACACCCTGGTCCTGCGCGCCCGGCTGGACCCGCGTTTGACGTTCCGGGAGCTGCTGGCCCAGGTGCGAGGCACGACGCTCGCGGCCTATGACCACCAGCACCTGCCGTTCGAAAAGCTCGTCGAAGCGGTGCAGCCCGCGCGAGACCTGAGCCGCAGCCCGCTGTTCCAGGCCATGTTCATCCTGCAGAACACGCCCACCGAGGCGCTGCGTCTGCCCGGCCTGTCCTTCCAGTCCCTGCCGCTGGAGACCCACTTCGCGAAGTTCGATCTCTCCCTCGGCCTGCGTGAAAACCGGGACGGATTCGCCGGCACACTGGATTACGCGACGGACCTGTTCGACGCGGCGACGGTTCAGCGCATGGCCGGGCACTTCAGCGTGTTGGTGGAGGCCATCGCGAAGAAGCCGGATACGAGGCTGGGTGATCTGCCGTTGCTCACGGAGCCCGAGCATCGGCAACTGCTCGTCGAATGGAATCCTCCGGCCTCGCAGGTGGCGCAGGTCCCCAGCATCCCCGCGATGGTGGAGGCCCAGGTGCGCCGGACGCCGGATGCACTGGCCGTCATCACGCCGGAGAAGCAGCTGACGTATCGGGAGCTGGACGCGAAGGCGAACCAGCTCGCGCACCGTCTGCGTGGACTGGGCGTCGGGCCCGAGGTCCACGTGGGCCTGTGCGTCGAGCGCACCGAGGACCTTGTCATCGGAGCCCTCGGCATCCTCAAGGCCGGGGGCGCCTACGTGCCGCTGGACCCCAGCTATCCGCGTGAGCGTCTGGGCTGGCTGCTGGAGGACGCACAGGGCCCCGCCCTCGTCGCCCATTCGCACCTGCTCTCCGCGCTGCCCGAAACGTCTGCGACGCCCGTGTGCCTGGACTCGGATGTGGAATTGGCGAAGCAGCCGAAGATGGCGCCCGCGGTGGACATCCACCCGGGCCACCTCGCCTACCTCATCTACACCTCGGGCAGCACCGGCCGGCCCAAGGGCGTCGCCATCTCCCACGGCAACGCCGTCTCCTTCCTCCACTGGGCACTGGAGACGTTCACCGCCGAGGAACTGAAGGGCACGCTCGCCGCGACGAGCCTCAACTTCGACCTCTCTGTCTTCGAACTCTTCGCCCCGTTGAGCAGCGGTGGCGCGGTGGTCGTGGCGAAGAACGCCCTGCATCTGGCGGAGCTGTCCACCGCCTCCCATGTCACCCTCATCAACACGGTGCCCTCCGCCATGGCGCAGTTGCTGCGCCTGAATGCGGTGCCGGCCTCCGTACGTGTCATCAACCTCGCCGGTGAAGCCCTGCCGGAGACGTTGGCGAAGCAGGTCTACGCCGTCCCCACGGTGCAGAAGCTCTACAACCTCTACGGCCCGTCCGAGGACACCACCTACTCCACGGCGTCTCTCGTTGGCCGGGACGAGGTGCCCCTCATCGGCAGGCCGCTGCCCGCCACGCGCGCGTACGTACTGGATGCCTCACTCCAGCCCGTGCCCGTCGGCGTGGCCGGTGAGCTGTACCTCGCGGGTGAAGGCCAGGCTCGCGGCTACCTGCTTCGCCCAGAACTCACGGCGGAGCGCTTCGTACCGGAGCCCTTCGGTCCTCCAGGTGGCCGCATGTACCGCACCGGTGACCGCGTCCGTTACCGCACGGACGGCCGCCTGGAGTACCTGGGCCGCATCGACTTCCAGGTGAAGGTGCGTGGCTTCCGCATCGAGTTGGGCGAAATCGAAGCCGCACTCCGCCGCGCACCGGGCCTCAAGGACGTCGTTGTCGTCGCGAAGGGAGAAGCCGCCGACAAGCGCCTCGTCGCCTACGTCACGCCCAAGGCCGAAGCCTCGCTGGAGGTGGAAGCCCTCAAGACGCATCTGCGCCAGGGCTTGCCCGAGTACATGGTGCCCAGTGCCTTCGTGGTGCTGGACGCTCTGCCCCTCAACTCCAACGGCAAGGTGGACCGCAAGGCCCTGCCGGAGCCGGAGGCTCAGCAGTCGGGCACCAGCTACGAAGCACCTCGCACGGAAGCCGAAGCGAAGCTGGCCTCCATCTGGGCCGAAGTCCTCCATCTGCCCCAGGTGGGCGTGAAGGACTCCTTCTTCGAGCTAGGGGGCCACTCCCTGCTGGCCACGCAGGTCGTCTCTCGCGTGCGCGCCGAGTTCAACGTCGAACTGCCCCTCCGCGCGCTCTTCGAGTCCCCCACGGTGGAGGCGCTTGCCACGCGGCTGCACGGCAGCGCGAGCTCCCAGGCCCCGAAGCTCACTCGCGTCACGCATGACGGCCCGCGGCCCCTGTCCTTCGCCCAGCAGCGGCTGTGGCTGTTGGACCAACTCCAGCCCGGGGATGCGTCCTACAACATCCCCACCGCGCTCCAGCTCTCCGGGCACCTGGACACGGAGGCCCTGCGCCGTGCCTTCGAAGCACTCGTCCAGCGTCACGAAGCCCTGCGCACTACCTTCCATTCGCACCAGGACCAGCCCATCCAGACCATCCATGCAGCCAGTGGATGGATGCTGCCGCTCGTGGACCTCTCCACCCGGCCGGAGGCGCTGCGGGAGGAAGAAGCACGACGTCTGGCCAACGAGGAAGCGCGTCGGCCGTTCGACCTCGCCAGGGGCCCGCTGCTCCGCACCACGCTGGCGCGGTTGGCCGAGGACTCCCACCTGCTGCTGGTAACGATGCACCACATCGTCTCCGACGGTTGGTCCATGGGCGTCCTCGTCCGCGAAATGGTGGCCTTCTACGAGTCCTTCGCCACGGGCAGCACGCCGGCCTTCGCACCGCTGCCCGTGCAGTACGCGGACTTCGCGACGTGGCAGCGCGACTGGCTTCAGGGGGAAGCGCTGGAGGCGCAGATCCACTTCTGGAAGCGGCAGCTGTCCGGAGCGCCCGCGGCACTGGAGCTGCCCACGGACCGTCCGCGTCCGCCCGTGCAGTCGCACCGGGGCGCCACGGTGGACGTACGCATTCCCGCGGACGTCGCGCATGCGCTCAAGTCGCTGGCGCAGCGTGAAGGCGCCACGCCCTTCATGACGCTGCTGGCGGCCTTCCAGCTGCTGCTGTCGCGCTACTCCGCCCAGGATGACATCAGCGTGGGCACGCCCATCGCGGGCCGCACGCAGGCGGAGACCGAAGGACTCATCGGCTTCTTCGTCAACACGCTCGTGCTGCGCGCCCGGCTGAACCCTCGGGCCACGTTCCGGGAGCTGCTGACCCAGGTGCGCGGCACGACGTTCGCGGCTTTCGAACACCAGCACCTGCCCTTCGAGAAGCTCGTCGAAGCGGTGCAGCCCGCGCGAGACCTGAGCCGCAGCCCTCTGTTCCAGGCGATGTTCGTCCTGCAGAACACGCCCAACGAGGCGCTGCGTCTGCCCGGCCTGTCCTTCCAGGCCCTGCCGCTGGAAGCACACTTCGCCAAGTTCGACCTCTCGCTGGGTTTGCGTGAAGGCAAGGATGGCTTCGTCGGCACGCTGGAGTACGCGACGGATCTGTTCGACGCGGCGACGGTTCAGCGCATGGCCGGGCACTTCGGCGTGCTGCTGGAGGCCATCGCGAAGAAGCCGGACACGAGGCTCGGTGACCTGCCGTTGCTCACGGAGTCCGAGCGTCGGCAACTGCTCGTCGAATGGAATCCTCCGGCCTCGCAGGTGGCGCAGGTCCCCAGCATCCCCGCGATGGTGGAGGCCCAGGTGCGCCGCACGCCGGATGCACTGGCCGTCATCACGCCGGAGAAGCAGCTGACGTACCGGGAGCTGGATGCGAAGGCGAACCAGCTCGCGCATCGTCTGCGTGGCCTGGGTGTCGGGCCCGAAGTCCGCGTCGGCCTGTGCGTCGAGCGCACCGAGGACCTTGTCATCGGAGCCCTCGGCATCCTCAAGGCCGGCGGCGCCTACGTGCCACTCGACCCGAGCTACCCGCGTGAGCGTCTGGGCTGGCTGCTGGAGGACGCGCAGGGCCCTGCTCTGGTCGCCCATTCGCACCTGCTCTCCGCGCTGCCCGAAACGTCCGCAACGCCCGTGTGCCTCGACTCGGACGAGGAACTGGCTACGCAGCCGGTGACGACGCCCGCTGTCGACATCCACCCGGGACACCTCGCCTACCTCATCTACACGTCCGGCAGCACCGGCCGTCCCAAGGGCGTCGCCATCTCCCACGGCAACGCCGTGTCGTTCCTCCACTGGGCGCTGGAGACGTTCACCGCCGAGGAACTGAAGGGCACGCTCGCCGCGACGAGCCTCAACTTCGACCTCTCCGTCTTCGAACTCTTCGCGCCTCTCTCCAGTGGCGGCGCGGTGGTCGTGGCGAAGAACGCCCTGCATCTGGCGGAGCTGCCGACGGCTTCTCACGTCACCCTCGTCAACACGGTGCCCTCCGCCATGGCGCAGCTGCTGCGCCTGAACGCGGTGCCCCTCTCCGTGCGTGTCATCAACCTTGCCGGTGAGGCCCTGCCGGAGACGTTGGCGAAGCAGGTCTACGCCGTCCCCACGGTGCAGAAGCTCTACAACCTCTACGGCCCGTCGGAGGACACCACCTACTCCACGGCGTCTCTCGTTGGCCGCGATGAGGTACCCCTCATTGGCCGTCCCCTGCCCGCCACGCGCGCGTATGTGCTGGACGCCTCGTTGCAGCCGGTACCCGTCGGCGTCGCGGGCGAGCTGTACCTCGCCGGTGAAGGCCAGGCTCGTGGCTACCTGCTTCGCCCGGAACTCACGGCGGAGCGCTTCGTGCCGGAGCCCTTCGGTCCTCCAGGTGGCCGCATGTACCGCACGGGTGACCGCGTCCGTTACCGCACGGACGGACAGTTGGAGTACCTGGGCCGCATCGACTTCCAGGTGAAGGTGCGTGGTTTCCGCATCGAGTTGGGCGAAATCGAAGCCGCGCTCCGCCGCGCTCCGGGCCTCAAGGACGTCGTTGTCGTCGCGAAGGGTGAAGCCGCCGACAAGCGCCTCGTCGCCTACGTCACGCCCAAGGCAGATGCGTCCCTGGAGGTGGAAGCCCTCAAGACGCATCTGCGGCAGGGCCTGCCCGAGTACATGGTGCCCAGTGCATTCGTGGTGCTGGATGCCCTGCCCCTCAACGCCAACGGCAAGGTGGACCGCAAGGCCCTGCCCGAGCCGGAGGCGCAGCAGTCGGGCACCAGCTACGAAGCGCCTCGCACGGAAGCCGAAGCGAAGCTGGCCTCCATCTGGGCGGAGGTGCTGCGTCTGCCCCAGGTGGGCGTGAAGGACTCCTTCTTCGAACTGGGTGGCCACTCCCTGCTGGCCACGCAGGTCGTCTCCCGCGTGCGCGCCGAGTTCAGCGTCGAACTGCCCCTCCGCGCGCTCTTCGAGTCCCCCACGGTGGAAGCCCTCGCGACGCGTCTGGCAGGGCTCACCCGCACGAGCACGTCGCCGCTCACCCGCGTCTCGCATGACGGCCCGCTGCCGCTGTCCTTCGCGCAGCAGCGGCTGTGGCTGATTGATCAGCTCGAACCGGGCAGTCCCCTCTACAACGTGCCCGTCGCCGTCCGGATGGAGGGCCACCTGCGCTCGGACGTGCTGGAGCGTGCCCTGCAGGAGGTCGTGCGCCGACACGACGCCCTGCGCACCACCTTCACCCAGGTGGAGGGAGAGCCGGTCCAGCGCATCCACGCGGACAATCCGCTGTCACTGGGGCTCGTGGACCTCACGGATGTGCCCGAGGCGCAGCGCGAGTCCGAGGCTCGGCTCCAGGTCGAGCAGGAGATGCGCCGGCCCTTCGACCTGCGCACCGGTCCGCTCATCCGCACGCTGCTCTTCAAACTGGCCGAGCACGAACACGTGCTCGTCGTCACCCTGCACCACATCGTCTCCGACGGCTGGTCTCTGGGCGTGCTGGTGCGGGAAGTCACCGCCCTGTACGCGGCCTTCTCCGCGGGACAGCCGTCTCCGCTGCCGGCCCTCCCCGTGCAGTACGCGGACCATGCGGACTGGCAGCGCCGCACGCTCGCGGGCGAGGCCCTGCGGCAGGAAGTGGCTTACTGGGAGCGGAAGCTCTCCGGCGCTCCCGCCGTGCTGGAGCTGCCCACGGACCGGCCGCGTCCGGCCATCCGGAGCACCGCGGGCGCGACCTTTGGCTTCACCCTGCCGAAGGAGCTGACGGAATCCCTCCGGAGCCTGGGACACCGTGAAGGCGGTTCGCTCTTCATGGTGCTGCTCGCGGCCTGGCAGGGCCTGCTGTCTCGCTACACGGGGCAGCAGGACATCAGCGTGGGCTCGCCCATCGCAGGCCGCACGCGCGCGGAGACCGAAGGCCTCATCGGCTTCTTCGTCAACACGCTCGTCCTGCGCGCGAAGGTGGATGCGGTTCAGTCCTTCCGTTCGCTGCTCCAGCAGGTGCGCGCCACGGTCCTGGATGCGTATGAGCACCAGGAGGTCCCGTTCGAGAAGCTGGTGGAGGCCCTGCAGCCCACGCGAAGCCTCAGCCACACGCCGCTCTTCCAGACGCTGCTCGCGCTCCAGAACGTGCCCGCGGAGGACGTGCGACTGCCTGAGCTCCGGCTGCGAGGCCTGGAGGCCCCCCAGGCGACGTCGAAGTTCGACGTGAGCATCTTCTTCACGGAGACGTCCGAAGGACTGCGCGGCACGCTGGAGTACAGCACCGCCCTCTTCGAGCGGAGCACCGTGGAACGGATGGCGGGCCACCTGCGCACGCTGCTGGAGGCCGTGGCCGCGAAGCCCGAGCAGTCCATGGGCCACTTGCCGCTCCTCTCCAGCGATGAGCGCCAGCGCATCCTCGTGGAGTGGAATGACACGGCCGCCGTCAGCCCGACGGACATCCCCGTCCACGTGCACTTCGCCCGTCAGGCGCAGCGCACGCCCGACGCAGTCGCCCTGGTACTGGGCGACGCGACGCTGACGTATGCGCAGCTGGACGCACGCGCGAACCAACTGGCCCATCACCTGCGCGCTCTGGGCATCGTCCCGGGTGCACGCGTGGGCCTCGCCGTCGAGCGCTCCTTCGAGTTGGTGACGGCGCTGCTCGCCATCCTCAAGGTGGGCGCGGCATTCGTTCCCGTGGACCGCAATGCCCCTGTGGAGCGCATCGCAGCGCTCCTGGAGGACGCGGACGTCAGCGTGACGCTCGCGCACCAGCCCTTCGCGTCACTCCTGCCTGCCTCAGGCACGCGCGTCTGGTTGGATGCGCAGCATGACGTCATCGCCGCGCTGCCCACCTACGCCCCGGACATCCACGTGGACGGTGAAGCACTGGCCTACGTCATGTTCACCTCGGGCTCCACGGGCCGCCCCAAGGGCGTCTGCGTACCCCACCGGGGCATCACCCGGCTGGTGCTTGGCAGCACCTTCATGCGCTTCGGGCCTGACGAAGTCTGGCTCCAGGCGGCCCCTGTTGCCTTCGACGCGTCCACGCTCGAAATCTGGGGAGCGCTGCTGCACGGCGCGAAGCTCGTCCTCGCGCCTCCCCATTCGCTCTCCCTGGAGGAGCTGGCCGCCCAGCTGCGTCACCACCGCGTGACGTCGCTCTGGCTCACCGCCGCGCTCTTCGAGCAGATGTCCCTGCACCAGGGCGAAGCGCTCGCGGGCGTGCGCCAGGTCCTCGCCGGTGGCGACGTGCTGCCTGCGGCCCGCGTCCGTGAGCACCTTGCTCGCCTGCCGGAAGGCGCCACGTTCCTCAACGGCTACGGCCCCACGGAGAACACGACGTTCTCCACGACGTACACCCTGCACCGCGACACGGTGGCGGAAGGCGCGATTCCCATCGGCCAGCCGCTCACCAACTCCACCGTCTACGTGCTCGACGCGCACCTGCACCCGGTGCCCGTGGGCGTCGCGGGTGAGGTGTACGTCGGCGGCCAGGGCCTCGCCTGGGGCTACCTCAACCGTCCTGACCTGACCGCGGAGCGCTTCGTCCCGCACCCCTTCGCCGCCACTCCGGGCGAACGGCTCTACCGCACGGGCGACAAGGCACGCTGGAAGATGGACGGCACGCTCGACTTCCTGGGCCGCGTCGACTTCCAGGTGAAGGTGCGCGGCTTCCGCATCGAACTGGGTGAAATCGAGGCCACGCTGCGCGCTGTCTCCGGTGTCAACGAAGCCGTCGTCGTGGCCCGGGGCTCGGACTCCGACAAGCGCCTCATCGGCTACGTCACGGCTCGCGAGGGCCACTCGCTGGACGTGGACGCCCTCAAGGCGAGCCTCAAGCAGCGGCTACCCGAGTACATGGTGCCCGCCTCGCTCATGGTGCTGGACGCGCTGCCGCTCAACGCCAACGGCAAGGTGGACCGCAAGGCCCTGCCCGAACCCGATGCCCATGCCATCGAAGCCCGGGACTTCGTCGCGCCACGCGATGCGCTCGAGATGCAGCTCGCGCGCATCTGGGCGGACGTCCTTGGCGTGCCCTCCGTCGGCGTTCGCTCCAGCTTCTTCGAGTTGGGCGGCCACTCCCTCCTCGCCGTGCGCATGGTCGCCGTCGTGCGCGAGCGGATGGGCCAGACGATTCCCCTCTCCGTCCTCTTCCAGCAGCCCACCGTCGAGCAGCTCGCCCAGGTGCTCCGCGATGACTCGCAGGCCTGGACGCCCCTCGTTCCCCTGGAGCGCGGCGAGCCCAACCAGCGGCCCCTCTTCCTCGTCCACCCGGGTGGCGGCAACGTCCTTGCCTACTCGGAGCTGGCGCGCAGGCTGGGGCCGTCACTGCCTGTCTATGGCCTCCAGTCTCGCGGCCTCGACGGGCGCCCAGTCGCGGAGTCCGTCGAAGAAATGGCGGACCTCTACATCGAAGCCATCCGCACGGTGCAGCCGCACGGCCCCTACCAGCTCGGAGGCTGGTCACTCGGAGGCGTCATCGCCTACGAGATGGCCCGCCGCCTGCGCGCGGCCGGTGAAGCCGTGGACTTGCTCGCCCTCATCGACGCCCACGTGTACGGCCTGACGAAGCCCTCAAAGGCAGACACGCACCTCGACGCCGAGGCGCGCGCACGGCTCGCTTTCGCCCATGCCACCGCCACCGCCTTCGGCCAGCCTCTCTCCGTCCCGGACGAAGCCCTGGCACAGGGCGACGACGTGATGCTGGGCCACCTGCTCCAGGAAGGACTCCGGGCGCGCATCCTGGATGCGCACTCCGGCCCGGCCCAGCTGCGTGCCCTCTTCAACGTCTTCCGGGCCAACCTCTTCGCCCACGAGAAGTACGTGCCCCAGCCGTACGACGGCACCGCCCTGCTGCTGAGCGCCAGCGCGGTCACCTCGGAGATTCCGCGTCACCGAGGCTGGGAGCCCCTGGTGCGCGGCGGCCTGGAGGTGCACGTCGTCCCCGGCGGCCACCACGAACTGATGCAGGACCCGCACCTGGGGCCTGTCGTCGAACACCTGCGCTCCGCCCTGGCGGCCCTCACGCGGAACGACGCCACCGGCAGTTGAAGACATCCCCCACTCCGTGTCTGTTTTGCAGGCACGGAGTGGAAACGGGTTACGGTGCGCGCATGTCGCGCGAAGAGAACAATCGCTATCTCCGGGAAGCCACCCACAGTCAGCCAAGCAAGCTGCCCGTCCTGGGGTGGCTGGTTCCCCGTCCGCTCCTGAAGATCCTGTTCTGGGCCGTCCTGCTGGGGCTCTGGGCCAGCTTCTATGTCTTCTTCACCACCCCCTCCCCCACGTCCGAGGGCGGGAACGAGTCCATCTCCACGCCCGCGCCCCGGTCGGTCATGGAACACAAGCTGTTCCCCTACCTCCTCGTCATCGTCCCGGCCATAGCCGGGAGCCTGGCCTTGCGGCAGTTCCGGATTCGCAAGGTGCGCAGGAAGGAAGCCAATGCGCTCCAGCAGCCCGGCCCGGAGGCCCACCTCCGGCTCACGGACGAGCTCCTTCCCCCGACCAGCCCATTCCCGGACGCGAACCTGCTGCGGGCGCAGAGGCGGGCCCTGGCGAGGATCCTCTACGGCCAGGATGCCCAGGCCCGCTACGAACTGAACGCGGTGGACTGGCGGGGCAAGGCGCCCCTGCTCCAGGCCATGGAGCGGGGCAGTGACGCGCTCCGCCACCTGCTCTGCAAGGACGACCCTGAACAGGCACGGATGCTCGCCCGCGAGGCCCTTTCCCTGGCGGACATCAACCCCGCCATTCCCGGCGCCAGGCAGGGCCGCGTGTTCTATGAGGCCCTGGTCCAGGCCTCGGAGCTCGTCACCGGCCCGTCAACGCCGGAGGACCTGCGGACGCTGGAGCACCACCAGGCGCAGTCCTCGCTCCTCGTGGTCCGGCTGATCAGCGCCTGGGCGCTTCGGGCCGCGGCCACCCAGCGCAACGACCCGGAAGGCGCGGAGCGCATGCGGCAGTTCCTCCAGACGCACGCGCCCCACTGCGCCGCGCTCCACCGGCTGCCCGCGAGGGCGATGGCGAAAGCCTAGAGCTTCAGCCGCTTGAACACCGGCTCCGGGATGCTCCGGATGATGAGCATGATGAGCGCCCAGAAGCCGGGGACGTAGACCTCGTTCTTGCGTCCGTCCGCGGCCTTCAGGAGGCCGCGCGCCACCTGCTCCGGCGACGCGAAGAGCTTGTTCTTCGGCACGTGGGCCGTCATCGGCGTGTCCACGAAGCCGGGCTTCACCGTCACCACCGCCACGCCGGACTTCGCCAGCCGGTTGCGCAGGCCCTGGAGGAACACGGTCAGCGCGCCCTTGGACGCGCCGTAGACGTAGTTGCTCTGCCGGCCCCGGTCTCCCGCCACCGAGGAAATCACCACCAGCGAGCCGGCCTTCTGCGCCTCGAAGCGGTTGGCCAGCTCCGTCAGGAGCGACGCGGCGGAGAGGAAGTTCGTGCGCAGCACCAGCTCCGCCGCCGCCCACGAGCGCTGGCTCTCCGCCTGGTCTCCCAGCACGCCATGCGCCAGCACCGCGCCGTCCAGTCCGCCCAGGGCCTGCCACGCCCGCTCCACCAGGCTCGCGTGCGCTTCGCAGTCGTTCAAATCCAGCGCCCGGAACTCCACCTTCGGCGCGCCGCGCGTGGCCGCGTCCCGGGCCACCGCCTCCAGGTTCGCGGCGTTGCGGCCCACCAGGTACAGCGAAGCCCCGCGCGCGGCGAGCAGCCGCACCGTGGCCTGGGCAATGGCGCTCGTGGCGCCGAGGACAATGACTTTCTTCATGGGAGCAGAGGCTGGGACACGGGCGCCGGATTCACCCGGCGCCAGAAGGAGGAGGAGAACGCGGGATCGATGTACGCGGAGAACCGCTCACGCTGGGGGAAATACGCCGCGAAGCTCTCCGGGCTCATGCGCGCGTCCTTGGCCGGGTACACCGCCCCGCCCGCCTCGCGCGTCACGCGGTCCAGCGACTCCACCAGCCGCCACGTCTTCTCCCCCTGGTTGGCGAAGTCCAGGGCCAGCGTGTAGCCCGGGCGCGGGAAGGACAGCCACCCGGGTGACTTCAAATCCCCGAACGTCTTGAGCACGGACAGGAAGCTGGGCAGGCCGCCCCGGGCGCTGCGCTCCAGAAGCTCCTTCAGCGCGTCGCGAGCGGTGGCGTGCGGCACCACGCACTGGAACTGGAGGAAGCCCCGCCGGCCATAGATGCGGTTCCAGCCGTACACGCTGTCGAGCGGGTAGAAGAACGGGTCGTAGTGCACCAGCCGGGGAGACGGCCTGGTCCGCTCGCGGTGGTAGTACAGGAAGTTGAAGGCGGACACCGACAGCCGGTTGAGGCAGAAGCCCGGCAGGTCGATGGGCACCGCGAGCCCGCTGCCATGCGACAGGTGGCTCTTCGCCAGGGGCAGCCGGTCGAACTGCGTGGGCGCGAAGTTGCCCCGGTAGAACAGGCCGCGCCCCAGCTTGCGTCCTCGCGCCAGGCAATCCACCCACGACATGGTGAAGTCATGGTCCGACTCGGACTCCGCGGACACGCGCATGAAGCCGTCCAGGTTCTCGAACGGGACGGTCTCCTGCACCACGAAGGGGTTGCGGATGGGCGTCAGCTGCACCTCCGCCCAGGTGACGAGCCCCGTGAGCCCCAGGCCGCCAATCGTCGCGCCAAACCAGTCGGGGTTCTCCTCCGGCGAGCACATCCGGCGGCTGCCGTCCGAGCGCACCAGTTCGAACCGCCGCACGTGCCGCCCGAAAGTCCCGGCCCGGTGGTGGTTCTTGCCGTGCACGTCGTTGGCGATGGCGCCGCCCACCGTGACGAACTTCGTCCCCGGCGTCACCGGCAGGAACCAGCCGCGCGGCACGGCCAGGCGCAGGAGCGTGTCCAACGACACGCCCGCCTCGCAGCGCACCACGCCCGTCGTGGGGTCGAAGTCGATGAGCCGGTCCAGCCCCGCCGTGAGCAGCACCGTGCCCCCGCCGTTGAGGCAGGAGTCGCCGTAGCTGCGGCCCAGGCCATGCGGCAGGACGGAGCCCTCCACCCGGGGCACTTCATCCGAGCGCCACACGAGCGCGCGCGTCTGCTGCTCCACGCGGGGGAAGCGGCCCCACGAATCCGACGTGCTCATCTCCAGGTCCCCGTCACGTCGCCACCCACAGCACCAGCGCGGCGACCGCGCCCACGAAGTAGCTGACGCGGTCCTTCAGCGCGAAGACGAGCGGGTCCTCGTTCACGAGTCCCCGGTGCGCCAGCACCCAGATGCGGCCCACCCAGTACAGCATCACCGGGCACAGGAGCCACAGCCGCTCCGGATGGGCATACAGCGCCGTCACTTCCTTGCTGGTGATGTAGAGGGCCAGCACCAGCACGGACACCTGCCCCGCGGCCGCGCCCAGGCTCGCGAGCTGTTCGTAATCCTGCGCCAGGTAGCCCCGCCCGTGGGCGGAGGTCTCATTGGACTGGCGCAGCCGCCGCACCTCGCTCAACCGCTTGAGCAGGGCCAGCGACAGGAAGAGGAACATGCTGAACATCATCAGCCAGCTGGACGTGGGCACGCCCACCGCCAGCGCGCCGCCGAAGATGCGCACCGTGTAGAGGCCCGCCAGCACCAGCACGTCCAGCATCACCACCTGCTTGAGCCGCAGCGAGTACGCCAGCGTGAGCACGAAGTACGCGGCCAGCAGCGCGGAGAAGGACAGGGGCAGCGTCGCCAGCGCCAGCGCCGCCGCGCCCACCAGCAGCACCGGCGCCAGCACGACGCCCGCGCTCACCGGCAGCGCGCCGGACGCGAAGGGCCGCCGTGACTTGGACGGATGCCGCCGGTCCGACGCCAGGTCCAGCAGGTCGTTGATGACGTACACCGCCGACGCGCAGAGGCTGAAGGCCGTGAACGCCAGCACCGCGCGCGGCGCCATGCCGCCCTGGGTGGCCTTGTGCGCCGCCAGCACGGGCACGAAGACGAGCGCGTTCTTCGCCCACTGGTGCACCCGCAGCGCCTTCACCCAGGGACGCACGCCTCCGGGGGGCGTCTGGAAGACGCGGTGCACGGGGCGGCCCAGCCCCTGCGCCTGGCGCAGCACCCCCGCGGGCGCATGCACCACGATGACGTGCCGGCACTCGCGCCACAGGGGCAGGTCCACCGCGTCGTTGCCCGCGTAGTCGAAGGTGCCCAGCACCTCGCGCAGCCGCTGGAGCTTGTGCGCGCCGGACAGGTTCACGCCGGCTTCACTGGCGACCACCGTATCGAAGAGGCCCAGGTGGGCAGCCACCGCGTCCGCGATGCTCCGGTCCGCGGCCGTGGCCAGGACGAGCCGCCGCCCCCGGGCGTGTTCCTCGCGCAGGAAGTCCACCAGCTCCGCGTTGTACGGCAGCGAGGTGACGTCCAGCTTCGCGCGGCGGGCCACCTCCGCCTTGAAGAAGGCCTTGCCCTTGAGCACCCACAGCGGCACCAGCAGCAGCAGCCACGGCGCGTGCTTGAGGAGCACGAGCAGGTTCTCGTGCAG
This sequence comes from Corallococcus sp. AB049A, assembly GCF_003668885.1. Classification (NCBI taxonomy): domain Bacteria; kingdom Pseudomonadati; phylum Myxococcota; class Myxococcia; order Myxococcales; family Myxococcaceae; genus Corallococcus; species Corallococcus sp. AB049A. The sequence continues at coordinate 15,250 of NZ_RAWL01000137.1, forward strand.
CGTGTCCGTGCGCACCAGCGTCCCGTCCAGGTCGACCGCGAGCGGGACGTCGGGGGTACTCTCGGAGATGGGGGCTTGAGGCTGCATGAAGGGGGCCCGCAGGGTAGCCCAAGGGCCCGGGGCGTCCACCGTTCTCAAGCCCCGCGACGGTCGAAGCCTCCTCCAGGCGACGGGACTCCTGGCCGCCGTCCGGACGGGAGGGCGCCGCCGGGTCCCAGCCTCAGAGTGACTTCAGGAACGCGACGAGCGCCGCCCGGTCCTCCCGGGGCAGCCGCACATAGCGAGCCTGCGCGGGGGCCGCCTCCCCGCCGTGCCAGAGGACGGCCTCTTCCAGGGAGCGGGCCCGGCCGTCATGCAGGAAGCGGGTGTGCCGGTTGACGGCCTCCACCAGGCCAATGCCCCACAGGGGCGGCGTGCGCCACTCGCTGCCCGAGGCCAGGCCATCCGGACGCCCGTCCGCCAGGCCCTCGCCCAGGTCGTGCAGCAGCAGGTCCGTGAAGGGGTAGATGACCTGGCGGGACACCTCGTCGAAGCCCTCCACCGTCCCCGTCTCCTGGGGCGTGTCCACGTGGCACGCCGCGCAGCCGATGGCGCGGAAGACGGCATGGCCCCGCTGGACCTCCGGCGCCTCCCAGTCGCGCCGCTTCGGCACGGCGACCAGGCGCATGTAGATCATCAGCAGGTCCAGGTCGTCCTGGGACACCTCCGGTTCGCCCGGCGCGTCCCGGCCCTGCTCCTGGGGGTAGAGCGTCGTGGTGACGCCCATGTCCGCGACCAGCGCGTGCGCCACCTGCTGGCGCAGCGTGGGCTGGTTGGCCTTCCACCCGAAGCGGCCCAGGCGCGTCTCGCCCGTCTCCACGTCCAGCACCTGGTTGGCCCGGCCGGAGATGCCGTCCCCATCGCGGTCCTCGGGGTCGGCGCGCGCCAGGATGTCGGCCTCCGGCAGTGCCTCCAGCAGGCCCAGGCCGAAGTTCACCGGCGACACGCGCGCGGAGAACGTCGCGCCTTCGCCCAACGGGCCGTGCACCAGCCCCTGGAACTGGTAGCGCGGGCGCACGAGCGAGTACGGCTCGCCGGTGGCGAAGGTGCCGCGCGTCTCCTCGAAGTCGACGCGGGCCTGTCCTTCGGGGACGTGGCCCGCCACGGCGTGCATGTCCAGCTGCATGCCGTACAGCGGGTGGGGACCGGTGCCGCCGGGCGCGCTCAGCTGGAACGCCAGCGAGACGGGCGCCTCCGTGGGGCTTACGGGCGGCTGGCCCCGGCCGTCCTTCACGTGGCAGGTCATGCAGCCGGTGGCGCTGAAGAAGGGCCCGGCGGTGGCCGGACGCACGCGCGACTCGCTCCAGTCGCGGTCGAAGACGCCCTTGCCCGCGTAGAAGTCCGGCCAGCGCGAGCGCGGCATGTTCATGGGCGCGCGCCCGAAGGCGTTGCGGCCGGTGTCCGCCACGGTGGTCGCGCCACCGGCCTGCTCCACGTGGGGCAGGACGACCGGGGGCAGCGCGCCCAGCACCAGCGGTTCGGGGCGGCGCACGACGGTGGCCCACGCGGCGCCGATGAGCAGCGCTCCGGCGGAGATGCCTGCGAGGGACCAGGGCACGCGCATCGTCACGACTCCTCGTCGGAAGAGACAAAGACAGACAGCCCACCGGGCGGGAAGCAGGCGCCCTCCGCCCGGTGGAGGTGAAGGCTACTTCTCCTGGCCGAAGGACTCGCCCGTGACGAGGAAGTCCGTGGCGCTGGCGTTCACGTCGATGCCGGAGAAGTGGCGGTACGGATAGGCGCCGTCGCCAATCTCCTCGATGAACTCCGCCGTGTCGCCGACGACTTCCTTCCCGTCCGCGAGCCTCACGCGGAAGGTCGCGTCAGCCGCGCGCAGGCGCCAGCCGCAGGCACCGTCCAGGCTCGTGCTCCCGCCCCGCGGCGCGCGGACGGAGAAGAAGTCCCAGTGCCAGTAGTACCAGTCGAGGAAGTCCCACCAGCTGTAGAAGATGATGATCCGGGCCTGCGGCTCGGAGGTCGTCCCGACGAGCTCGCCATTGTTGTAGATGTTCATCCGGTACGCGCCGGAGGACGAACCGGTGAAGCCCGGCGTCACGGACACCTGGCGATCCTTCCCGGGGGTGATGCGCAGGGTGCTGACCACCTGGTCGCCGTCCCGCGCGGCCAGGGCGAGGCCGCCCGTGATGCTGCCCACGCGCACCTGCGCGTCCTGCGACCAGGTGATGGCGTCGTTGAACGTGCTGGAGACGCCGTCCGTCTTGAGGTCCTTCAGCCCGGAGACCGCCACGCCCTTCTCGGAGGCGCTGAGGGACGCGTTGCCTTTGGCGCAGGTGGTGATGCCTTCGAACCGCTGCACGCAATCCCCCTTGGCGGAGAGCGTCGCGGACTGTGAACCTTCGGGGGACTGCGCCGGCTCGCCCTGGCAACCAGCCACCAGACTCAGGAACGCGGCCGCCAGGAGGCGACTCGTCATCTTCAGGTGCATGTGTGGGACCTCGACTGTGGGGGGGGGCACTGTCTGCCCACCCCTGCGAGATGCACCTGTCACGCCACATCCCAAGCAATTGGGACTTTCCTCGAACGCCCCTCTCCGGCTGACACCGTTGTCCTGGGGCCTGTAGCGCCGCCGGTTACAGGAGTGCCGGAGCGTGTGTCCCGCCATGTCACAGCGACGCGCCCGGTGGCTTGCGCCCAGGGCGGCACGGGGCTAGGGAATCGCCCCTCGTATGTCGGCGCTCGCGGAACTGCTCGAAGCCATCCGGGAGGAGTCAGGCCCGGCCACGTGGTCCGCCGGACAGGCCCTGTCTCGCGCGGGGGTCGTGTCGGTGCAGTCGTCGGACGAGGAGGAGGTCGTCCTGCGAGTGCGGGTCCCCGGCCGCCCCACCCCGCTCACCACGACCCTCTACCCCGAGGATGAAATCTGGGAGTGCGACTGCCGGGGGAAGGTGGACCCCTGCGAGCACGTCATCGCCGCGGCCATCGTCCTGCGGCAGGCGGAAGGCCGGAAGGCCGTGTCCGCGGCGGCCCCTGCGCGTCCGGGCGCTTCCGCCACGGCCTCGCGCCCCGGCACCTCGCCGAAGCCGGAGCGGCTGGTGTACCGCTTCAAGCGCGTGGACGGAGGCCTCCAACTGGAGCGACTGGTGGTCCGTCCGGACAACACCGCGCGGCTGTTGGCCCGGAGCCTCGCGTCCCTGCTCCAGAACCCCGTGGAGGCCGCGCGCATCCAGGTGGAGTCTTGCGACCTGCTCGCGGACAAGCTGCTCGCGCAGGCCACGAGGGGCGCCCTTCCGCAGAGCAAGCTGGACGCGCTGCTGCACGTGCTGGAGAAGGCGCGCACCGTCCTCTTCGACGGCGCGCTCGTCTCCGTCTCCAACGAACCGCTCCTGCCGCGCGTCACCGTCGAGGACCGGGGCGAGCAGACCGTGCTCAAGGTGGAGAAGGATCCGCGCATCAACGAGCTGGTGAGCCCCGGCGTGGCGCTGTGCGCGGGCGCGCTCTGCCGGCTGGGCGAGCAGCCCCTCACCGGTGCCCGGCTGGAGAACCTGCCCCAGGAGCGCGTCTTCGCACCGGAGCAGTTGGCGGACCTGACGAGCAAGGTGCTGCCGGACTTCGCCAGGCGCATGCCGGTGGACGTGAAGAGCCGGCGGCTGCCGCCCATCGACCGGACGCTCAAGCCGCGCATCTCGCTGGAGCTCGACAAGCTCGACACGGGGCTCTCGGTGCTGCCCACGCTGGTGTACGGCTCGCCGCCCACCGCGCGCATCGACAACGGGAAGCTCGTGTACCTCCAGGGCGCCGCGCCCGTGCGTGACGAGCCCACGGAGACGAAGCTCATCCACCAGCTGAGGGACGAGCTGAACATGGCGCCCGGCCGGCGCGTGACGGTCCACGGCAAGGAGGCCGTGCAGCTCGCGGACAAGCTGCGCAAGTGGCGCGGCGGCCTCACGGGCAACGCGGCGGGCGTGGTCAGCCCGGACGTGAAGTTGAGGCCCATGCTCACGCTGGACACCGGCACCACGGAAGCGGGCGTGCCGCGAGTGGGCTTCTCGCTCGACTTCCAGGTGGAGGGCCTGGGCCCCGGAGAGAAGCGCACGGTGGACGCGGGCGCGGTGATGCGGGCCTGGGAGGAGGGCCTGGGCCTGGTGCCGCTGGAGGGCGGAGGCTGGGCGCCCCTGCCCACGGGTTGGCTGAAGGCCAACGGCCAGCGCGTGACGGACCTGCTGGCCGCGCGCGAGCGGGACGGTCGCCTCGCGAACCACGCCATCCCCCAGCTCACCGGCCTGTGCGAGGC
>NZ_RAWL01001358.1:0-402 GCF_003668885.1 Corallococcus sp. AB049A
CACCACCGCTGGTGCAGGTCGGCGCCCGCGACGCCGGCGGCGGCTGCCCGATCCAGCAGCTGGTCAACAGCGCGCTGCTGGAGGGGGCACGCGAGGCACAGCGGTTGCTGGAGGCGCGCCTGCGGGCGACCACGCTGGACCAGCTCGGCGCCGACTTCGCCCGCCATCTCGCCCATCACCGTTCCCTGGAAGGTCCTCATGAATCCTGATGTGCTCATCGTCGGCGGCAGCTACGCCGGCATTGCCGCCGGCCTGATCCTGGCCCGCGCCCGGCGGCCGGTCACCGTCATCGACGCCGGCTCGCCGCGCAACCGCTTCGCCAGCCATTCGCACGGGGTGCCAGGGCTGGATGGCATCAGCGGCGCCGAGCTGCTGAAGACCGCGCGCCAGCAGCTGCTGGAT
>NZ_RAWL01001359.1:0-402 GCF_003668885.1 Corallococcus sp. AB049A
GCGGGGGCGCGAGGGAGACGGCGAGCTCGGGCGGGGCTTCGGCGGTTTCGGACGGAGGCGTGGACACGGCGGGCGCGCACATGCGCAGAGCCGCCCGGGGGAGTCAAACGGCGCGGAGTGCTCGTGGAAGCGCTCCTGTTCGCTGCGATGTCCGAGGTGCTCGGGGAATCCCCTGGCGTGACGCATCTGATACAGCGGGTGGCACACGGGAGGACGCATGGCGCGCAAGCAACGGACGCCCAGGTGGCTCGAGGCCGCGAGGCGCAGGGGACCGGAGACCCCGGCGGGTCCGGGCTCGGACTGGCTGGCGCGGGCCCTGGGCCGGGCCGGTGTGCTGCCCCGCGTCCAGGCCGAGCAGGCGGTGCGCGACGGCCGCGTGGAGGTGGATGGCCGGGTGGAGCG
>NZ_RAWL01001360.1:0-402 GCF_003668885.1 Corallococcus sp. AB049A
GAGTACGACCTGCGCTTTGAGTTCGCCAACGCCGGCGCGGCGAATGTTGGCAGTACGGCGCCGGACTGGCGCAATGCCAGCACCTCGCAGTCCTGCTCTGCCCAGGTCAGCGTGCCCAGCGCATCAAGCCAGAGCGCGAGCGCCGTCGTTGAGTTCCACTGCCTCATGCGACGAGGCGGCGGCAACGTCAGCCGTTCAATTATGGTGGCCAGCGTCAGCGCAACAGGGTGGTACTGATAGTTCTTTTGTAGCGGATACATCTACGCGTGCCACCACGTGCGCGCGCGAGGGGCACAGCACAACATGGGTGCATGGATAGCGCCCAGCCCCAACAGATCAACAACCTGCTGCGCCAGGGAGTGGTGACAACAGTCGATCAAGCGCGTGCGCTGTGTCGTGTCC
>NZ_RAWL01001361.1:0-402 GCF_003668885.1 Corallococcus sp. AB049A
GCATTGTCTGAGAATCTCTTTGAGACGTCCTTAGATGCATGTCAGGCTGCCAAAAAAAGAGGTATAACAATTTCTTGTGATTTAAATTATCGATCCAAGCTTTGGACATCAGAGGAAGCAAAAGAAAAGATGGAACAGATACTACCATTGGTTGATATTTGTATTTGTAATGAAGAAGATGCAGAAAAAGTGCTAGGAATTAAAGCTGAGCATACAAATATTAATAGTGGAGAATTAAATAAAGATGGCTATGTGCAGGTGGCTAGGGAGATTCACAAGAAGTTTGGATGTAGGTATGTAGCTACAACTCTGCGTAGAAGTTATTCGGCAAGTAGAAATGGTTGGAGTGCAATGTTATACGAAGCAGAAAAAGATAAAGCGTATTTTTCCACAGAATACAAC
>NZ_RAWL01001362.1:0-402 GCF_003668885.1 Corallococcus sp. AB049A
GAACCGATCCGTCTCGACAAACGCCTGTCCGCCCTGCTCGGCATCCCGCGCGGCGAAGCGCGGCGCTACATCGAAGGCGGCTGGGTCACGGTCCACGGCGACGTGGTGGAACAGCCGCAGCGCCCGGTCGATGGCAGCGCGGTGATCGTGGTGGCCGAACAGGCCAGCGATGAAAAGGCCGAGCGGGTCAGCATGCTGCTGCACAAGCCGGCCGGTGTCGCCGCCGAAACCCTGTGTGCCCTGGTCAGCAGTGACAGCCGCAGCGAACTTGATGCCAGCGACCTCCGCCCGTTGCAGCGTCACTTCCACGGCCTGCAGCTGGCCGCCTCGCTGCCGGCCAGCGACAGCGGGCTGGTGGTGGTCAGCCAGGATCCGGCCACGCTGGCCCACCTGCAGCGCAAC
>NZ_RAWL01001363.1:0-401 GCF_003668885.1 Corallococcus sp. AB049A
CGCCCAAATAAACTGGACATTTGGCATCTCTGGGAGAACATCTACGTCTTTCCGATCAACCAATACAATTGAAAAATGATGATCCGGATGATGCAGCAGATAAGACTCGGCCAGCACCAGCGCTCTCGCCAAGTAGTTCAGAGAGCAAATTGTCAAAGCGCTTATAGTCATGGATGTAATGATTGAGTGTTGCAAAAATCGATACCAGCGTCGTTTAGCGCGTCACATACCGCCGTTCGCCTAGCATCCTCACTTTTCAATGGTAATCCAAAAAAATCGCTTATAAAAACATTCTGATAATTTGCAGTCCATTCAGCATGTCCAGGCTGAATTAATAGCCTAACCGTAAAGATAGACGCAAAAATCAATACGATTATGCAGCTGCTTATCCTCACCTTTGC
>NZ_RAWL01001364.1:0-401 GCF_003668885.1 Corallococcus sp. AB049A
GCCGGGTAGTGTCCAAACTCCATCCTGTGCCGAACTTGCAGCCCTATGCCCCAGTTACCACTGCTTCGCCTCCCCTTGGCCCTTGGCCTGCTAACCGGTGCTCCGCTAGCGCTTTACGCCCAAACCGCGCCCGCCGATACGCTGCATAAGTACGAAAGCTCCTCCGGGGCCGTCAATCCCAATAAAAAACCGTTCTATAAAACCAAGCTCTTCAAAGCTACCGCCGTGCCGGCCGTGCTCATTGGCTACGGCATCAGCACCATCAACGGCAACGGTTTTTATAGCTCGTACGATGCCCAGCACGATTTGCAAAAAGCCTTCCCCGGGTTTCATACCCGCGTCGACGACTTTCTGCAGTTCGCGCCCTATCTGGAGTTGGGAGCCGCCGTACTGGCCGGCGT
>NZ_RAWL01001365.1:0-401 GCF_003668885.1 Corallococcus sp. AB049A
GGGTAGCGCCGGCAGCGATCTTCTTCGACAGCACAGATGCCACGAGCTGCGCGTCGCTGTCGAGGTCCAGCGGGCGCTCGACGCGGATCAACATGTCGTCGGCCGGGCTGAGCGCCAGCGAGCCTCCCCAGACAAAGCAGCCGCCCTCGCGTTGGACAACGCGGCGCATCTGCTCCAAATCGAGCGCCACCGGCGTCATCGTTTCGATCACGTCGGCGGTGCCAGCCGGCGAGGTAATGGCCCTTGACGACGTCTTCGGCATCGTGAGCCCGGCCGCGGTGATGATCGACACGACAATCGGCGTCGTGCGGTTTCCCGGCAATCCACCCACACAGTGCTTGTCCGCGATCGGTGCATGCCCCCAGTCGAGCCGCTTGCCCGCGGCCAGCATCGCTCGCGTC
>NZ_RAWL01001366.1:0-401 GCF_003668885.1 Corallococcus sp. AB049A
TTCGGTGGTCGTCGCCATGCGGGGGCGAGAATTATCTCCGAATGGGGTGAAATTTTCGCGGAATGGGTGAAGGATGGGCCACGGATATCAGACGTTCGTTGTCGACCGAGAGGACGGTGGTCCCCATGGGCCCCAAAGATCAGATGTTCACCAGCCCGGGCCGGTACGTGCAGGGGCGCGACTTGCTCGACAGGGCGGCCCAGTACCTGGCCCCCTTCGGCTCCACCGCTTTCATCATTTCGGATGAGGTGGTGTGGGGGATCGCTGGCCAGAAGCTCCACGACTCGTTGAAGGCGGACGGCATCGAGCCGGTCAAGGCGATCTTCCGCGGCGAGGCGTCGATGAACGAGATCGAGCGGCTCATCGCCGAAGCGAAAGAGTCCTCGGCGGACGTCGTCATC
>NZ_RAWL01001367.1:0-401 GCF_003668885.1 Corallococcus sp. AB049A
CCGTTAAGCTGACAGATGTAGATGCGTGTTGGGGATGTGGCTTTCCTCACTTCTCAGTTGTCTAACACAACCTTCACCAAGTCCATCCTGGCTAACTTCCCCGGCACTTTCGTCCCTAATAAAGTCGTCGTCTACGGCCATTCTTTTGGTGGCGCAACCGCTGCCGTCGCCGCCCAGCGCAATTCGGCCGTCATCGGAGGTCTGAACTTCGACGGCTCAGTCTACGGCCCGGTCAACGAGCAAGGCTTCAAAGACAAGCCGTTCATCCTAGTAGCGTCTACTCGGAATTACACGCGCCCAACATTCCCACCATCCAGCGATTGGATCACCTTCTATAGAAACATCAAAGGCCCCAAAATGGAGCTGGCAATCTGGGACACTCAGCACTACGCCTTCATGGA
>NZ_RAWL01000138.1:0-19446 GCF_003668885.1 Corallococcus sp. AB049A
GGGGACGAGGGGCAGCTCGCGCGTGGGCTCACGTGCGGGGGCCTGCTGGAGCAGCGGTTCGATGCGGGAGGCGAGCCCGGCGACGGTGGGCGCTTCGAAGAGGGCGGCGAGCGGCACCTGGACGTGGAAGGTGTCGCGGAGCTGGTTGAGCAGCTGCGCGGCCATCAGCGAGTTGCCGCCCAGCTCCAGGAAGTTGTCGTCGCGTCCGACGAAGTCCACGGCCAGGCGCTCGCGCCACAGCGTGGCGATGCGGACCTCCACGTCACCGCGAGGCATGTCCTCACGGCCACCGGGAATCGGGAGGGCAGGGGGCTCCACGCTCGGACTCGCGGGTGCAGCCGTGCCCGTGCCAGGGTGAGCAACGAGCGGCGCCTGCATCGTGCTCGTGCTCGCGGGCAACGTGTCCACGGGCACGGACGCACCGCCGGGGTCGCGCGGCTCCACCCAGCAGCGCTTGCGCAGGAACCTGTACGTCGGCAGGTGCACGCGGCGGCGCTGCTCGTGGGCGTAGAACGCGGTCCAGTCCACCTCCAGGCCCTGCATCCACAGCTCACCCACGCACTGCAACAGCCCAGACTGCTCCGTCGTCGCACCGCCCTTGCGCAGCGAAGCCATCGCCTTCACGCGCTCCCGGTCCTCGCCCAGGCACGCGCGCACCAACGGGGTGAGGTCCTGTCCCGGGCCCACCTCCAGCAGCACGCTGCACCCTTCCTCCAGCAGGGCCCCCACCGCGTCCGTGAAGCGCACGGGCTGCCGCATCTGCGTGGCCCAGTACTCCGGCGCGGCCAGTTCACCCGGACGCGCCAGCGCCCCCGTGAGGCTGGAGACGTACCGCACGGACGGCTCATTGCGCTGAAGCGAACCCACCCCGCGCGCCAGCTCCGCCATCAGCGGCTCCACGTCCGCCGAGTGGAACGCATGCACCGACGGCATGCGCACCGCCCCCGCCTTGCGCTGCTGCAACACGGCCTGGAAGCGCTCGACCTCATCCACGGGCCCGGACACGACACACCGGTCCGGAGCATTGATGGCCGCGATCGTCAGACGGCCGGAGAGCAGCGGCCGGACCTCCGCCACCGGCAGCGCCACGCCGAGCATCGCGCCCGGAGGCAGCCGGTGCATCAGCTCGCCTCGAAGCACCGCCAGCCGCAGCGCATCCGGCAGCGACAACACCCCCGCGACACACGCCGCCGCGTACTCACCGAAGCTGTGCCCCAGAACGGCATGCGGAACGATGCCCCACGCCTGCCACAGCCGGGCCAGCGCCACCTGCACCGTGAACAGGGCCGGAAGCGCGACGCGCGTGTCGGACGCCTCTGCCTCCTGGCCAGGACCTGGACGCAGCAGCGCCTCCACCCGCGAGCGCAGCGGCGCATCCAGCAGCGCCAGGCACGCCTCCACCTGCGCGTGGAATGCGGGCACGGACGCGTCCAGCTCCCGTCCCATGCCCACCTGCTGCGAACCCTGCCCGGAGAAGACGAACGCCACCCGCTTCCTGCGCGCACCCTCCACGTCCTTCAGCCGCGCGGGCGTGAAGGGCTTCCGAAGCTGCTTCGCCAGGTCCGCCGCGTCGCTGGCGACCACCGCGCGCCGGTACTCGAAGGCCCGCCGTCCCACCGCCTGCGTGTACGCGGCGTCCGCGAACGCACCGTCATCCCTCGCGACCTCCACGGAGAACCGGGCCGACAAGGCCTCCAGTGCCTCCGGTGAACGCGCGGACAGGACCCGCAGCGCCAGCTGCTTCGCCGCCGCCTCCAGCGCTTCCGGTGACGTCGCGGACAACACCTGATCCGCCAGCTTCAACGACGCCGCCTCCAGCGCCTCCGGAGACCGGTCCGCCAGCACGTGCGACGCCAGCGCCTGCGCTCCCGCCTCCAACGCCTCCGGCGAGCGCGCCGACAGCACGAACACCTGATGCGACCGCGTCGAGGGTCCACTCCGGACGACCGGCGCCTCCTCCAGCACGGCGTGCGCGTTCGTCCCGCCCACGCCGAACGAGCTCACCGCCGCGCGCCGGGGCGTCTTCCCCCGAGGCCACGGCTTGAGCCGCGTGTTGACGAAGAATGGTCCCGCGTCGAAGTCGATGCGCGGGTTCGGCGCCTCGAAGTGGAGGCTGGGGGGAATCTCCCCCTCGCGCAGCGACAGCGCGGCCTTGATGAGCCCCGCGAGCCCCGCCACCGTGTCCAGGTGGCCCACGTTCGTCTTGAGCGAGGCCAGCGGGATGGTGCCCCGGTGCTCGGGGCCCAGGCCGTAGGCGCGCTGGAGCGCCGCGACCTCGATGGGGTCGCCCAGCGGCGTCGCCGTCCCGTGCGCCTCCACGTAGCCGATGTCCCTCGCCGCCACGCCCGAACGGCGCAGCGCCTGCGTGATGACGGCCGCCTGGCCCTGCACGCTGGGCGCCGTGAAGCCGGACTTGTCGCGCCCGTCGTTGTTGACGGCGGTGGCCCGGATGACGGCGTGGATGGGGTCGCCGTCGCGGACCGCGTCCTCCAGCCGCTTGAGCACCACCGCGGCCACGCCGCTGCCGGAGACGGTGCCCTTGCCCTGCGCGTCGAAGGCCCGGCAGTGACCGTCCGGGGAGTAGATCATCCCCTCCTGGTGCACGTACCCGGTGCGCTGGGGCACCGACAGCCGGGTCGCCCCCGCGAGCGCCACGTCCGACAGGCCGGACAGCAGGTTCTGACACGCGACGTGCACCGCCACGAGCCCCGTGGAGCACGCCGTGTAGACGAGCATGCTCTCGCCGGTGAGCCCCAGCTTGTAGGACACCTTCGTCGGCAGGCTCTGGTACGTCGCGGTGCCGTACAGCTCGAAGAACGCCGCCGAGTCCAACGGCAGGTTCCGCTGCACCTCGTTCGCGTAACCGGACTCGTTCGCTCCCGCGAAGAGGGAGATGATCCCCGGGAAGCGAGCAGGGTCGATGCCCGCGTCCTCCAGCGCCGCCCAGGCGCACTGGAGGAACATCCGCTGCTGCGGATCCGTCCACTGCGCCTCGCGCAGCGACATGTCGAAGAACGCGGGGTCGAATTCGTCGATGTCCGCGAGGACGCCTTGCGCGGGCACGAATCCCGGGTGCTGCGACAGCGACACGCCCGGAGGCAGGCCGGGCATCGGCTCCAGCTCCTCGGGCGTGAAGCGGGAGATGGACTCCACGCCTTCGCGCAGGTTGCGCCAGAACTCCTCCACCGACGCCGCGCCCGGGAAGCGCCCGGACATGCCGATGATGGCGATGGCATTCGACGGCAATGCATCGGTCCTCGGCTCCGGCGTGGACACGGAAGCGGGCCGGGCAGGCATGACGGGCGCCTCGGGTGGAGGTGAAGCAGGGGCCGGAGTCAGGCCTTCGCGCTCCAGCCGCCGGGCCAGTCCGTGGACCGTCGGGTGTTCGAACAGCCAGACCACGGGCACGTCGCGCCGGAGCGCTTCGTGCAGCCGGCTGGCGACGCGGACCACGGTGAGCGACGTGCCGCCCAGGTCCTCGAAGAAGTGATCATGAACGCCGACGCTCCGGGCCCCCAGTTCGCGGGCCCACACGGCGGCGAGCTGTTCCTCCAGCGGATCCGCGGGCTCCACGAACCGCCCCTTGCGAGCACTGGCCGCGACGTCCGGCGCGGGCAGGGCGCCGCGGTCCAGCTTGCCGGTGGCGGTGAGCGGCAACACGGCCAGCGGGACGAACGCGGCGGGGACCATGTACTCGGGCAGCCGCTGCCGCAGGTGTTCACGCAGCGCCTGGACATCCAGCGCGCCGGACACCACGTAGGCGACGAGCCGCTTGTCGCCGGGCACGTCCTCGCGCACGAGCACGGCCGCGTCGGTGAGCGCGGGCCAGTCGCGGAGCGCGGCTTCGACCTCGGGCAGCTCGATGCGGTAGCCGCGCACCTTCACCTGGCTGTCGATGCGGCCCAGGAACTCCAGGCTTCCGTCCGCGCGCCAGCGCACGAGATCTCCCGTGCGGTACACGCGCTCTCCGGGCGTGGAGGCGAAGGGGTGGGGGATGAAGCGCTCGGCGGTGAGGTCCGGGCGGGAGAGGTAGCCCCGCGCGAGCCCGTCCCCGCCGATGAGCAGCTCCCCCGGCACGCCCACGGGCACCGGACGCAGTGAACCGTCCACCACGTACGTCCGCGTGTTCGGCAGCGGAGGCCCGATGGGGATTGCTTCACCTGGGACATCCTCGGGCCGCTCCATGCGGAAGCAGCAGGTGAAGACGGTGGCCTCGGTGGGGCCGTAGCCGTTGACCACGGGCAGGCCCAGCGCCTCCACCACGCGGCGCGTGTGCGAGGGGGACAGGACGTCTCCGCCGACGAAGAGCTGCCGCAGTCCGCGCAGCACGTCCCGCTTCACGTCCACCACCTGCGCGAACAGGCCCGCGGACAGGTAGAGCGACGTGACGCCATGACGGCGGATGATCTGGCCCAGCAGCTCCAGGTCGGTGGGGGGCTGAGGCGGGAAGACCACCAGCCGGCCGCCGGACAGCAGCGGGCCCCACAGCTCCAGCGTCGAGGCGTCGAAGGACAGCGGCGCCATCAGCAGGAACGTCTCGTCCGGAGTGAAGCGGGCCCAGGTGGCGCCGTGGATGAGCCGCAGCACGCCCCGGTGCTCCACGGCGACGCCCTTGGGGCGGCCGGTGCTGCCGGAGGTGAAGTCCACGTACGCCAGGTTCCGCGAGGACAGCGCCACGTCCGGAGCCATGGAAGGGTGGTCCTCCAGGCGCGTCTCCTCCACGAAGACGCACGGAACATCCTCCGCGACCGGAAGCGACGCTCGCAGCGCGCGGGTGGTGACGAGCAACCGGGGCGGCGCGTCCTCCAGCATCAGGGCCAGCCGCCGGGCCGGATATGCCGCATCCAGCGGGACATACGCCCCGCCTGCCTTGAGGATGGCCAGGAGCGTGACGACGAGCTCCACGGAGCGCTCCAGGCACACCGCCACCAGCGCATCCGGCCCCACGCCCTGCGAGCGCAGCACCCAGGCCAGCGCATTCGCCCGGGCATCGAGCCGCGCATACGTCAGCCGCGCGTCACCGGACTCCAGCGCGATGGCCTCCGGCCGCCGTGAAACCTGAAGCTCGAAGCCTTCCACGAGGTTCGACTCACGCGGGTACTCCACGCCCGTGGCGCTCCAGGCCGTGAGCACCTGCTGGCGCTCCTCGGTCGTGAGCCAGTCCACGCGGGCCAGGGGAAGGTCCGGATCGGCCGTGACAGCGTCCAGCAACGTCCGCAGGTGACCGGACAGCCGCTCCACCGTGGAGCGCTCGAAGAGGTCCGTGCTGTATTCGATGACACCGCGCAGGCCATCCGGCGCTTCGTGCAACAGCAGGCCCAGGTCGAAGCGGGCCGTGGCGTTGTCCACCGGCACTGGCCGCAGCGTGAGCCCCGGCGCCTTCAGCTCCCCGGTGGGCGCGTTCTGGAGCGCGAACACCGTCTGCACCAGCGGGTTGCGGCTCAGGTCGCGACCCACCTGCAGCTCCTCCACCAGCTTCTCGAAAGGCAGGTCCTGGTGCTCGAAGGCGGCGAGCGCCGTGGCCCGGACCTGGGACAGCAGCGCCCGGAACGAGTCCGTGGGACGCACGCGCCCGCGCAGCACCAGCGTGTTCACGAAGAAGCCGACCAGCCCCTCCAGCTCGGCATGATCGCGGCCCGCGATGGGCGAGCCCACCAGCAGCTCCTCCTGCCGCGAGTACCGCGACAGCAGCACCTGCCACACCGCGAGCAGCGCCATGTACGGCGTCGCGCCTTCCGAGCGGCCCAGCGCCACCAGCCGGTCCACCGTCACCGACGGAAGGTGCACGGGAAGCAGCGCCCCCTTCGTGGACTGGAGCGGAGGACGCGCCTTGTCCGTGGGCAGCTCCAGCACCTGGGGAGCGCCCGCGAGGTGCTGCTTCCACCACGACACCTCGCGCGCCAGCACATCCCCCTGGAGCCACGAGCGCTGCCACACGGCGAAGTCCGCGGGCTGCACCGGAAGCGCCGGCAACACGGGCGTCCGGCCGGAAGCGAAGGCCTCGTAGCCAGCGGCCACTTCGCGGACCAGCACGCCCAGCGACCAGCCATCGGAGACGATGTGGTGCATGCACAGGAGCAGCAGGTGCTCGCGTGCATCCAGACGCAGCAGCCGCGTGCGCAGGACCGGTCCCCGTCCCAGATCGAAGGGACGCGAGGCCTCCTCCTCTGCGTGCCGCTGGGCCTCGGTGGGCAGGGAGGTGAGGTCCGTGATCGGCAGCTCCCGCGCACCCGCAGCGTGCACCTGCTGGACGGGCTGACCGTCCTTCATCGCGAAGGTCGTGCGCAGGGCTTCATGCCGGGAGACGACGAACTCCAATGCCCGGCGCAGCGCCTCCACGTCCAGCGCGCCGTCCAGCCGCAGCGCGGTGGCGATGTTGTAGTGGCTCTGGCCCGGGCGGAGCTGTTCCACCACCCACAGGCGCTGCTGCGCGAAGGACACCGGCAGGTCCCGGTCCCGCGACGTGGCGACGAGGGCCGGGATGCTCGGCCCCGCGACGCGCGAGAGGAGCCGGGCCTCCACCTGCTCCGTGAGCCTGGCGACGGTGGGCGCTTCAAAGAGGGCGCGCAGCGGCAGCTCCACTCCGAAGGTCGAACGCAGCCGGGAGACGAGCTGCGTGGCCAGCAGTGAATGACCTCCGATGACGAAGAAGTCATCGTGCAGCCCCACCGACTCCAGGCGGAGCAGGTCCTGGAACAGCGTGGCGATGCGCTGCTGGAAGAGCGTCATCCGCTCCGGAGCCGCGGGCCCTGCCGCGACCGAGCGCGCATCCGGATCAGGCAGCGCCTTGCGGTCCACCTTGCCCACGGGCGTGAGCGGCAGTGCGTCCAGCGGTACGAACGCGGAGGGCACCAGCGGAGCGGGCAGCCGTTCGGAGACGAAGGCCCGCAGCGCCGCTGCCTCCACCGGAGCGCCCGGCACGTACCACGCGACGAGGCGATCCCCGCTCACACCAGCCACCGCGCCCTTCACGGACGGGTGCTGGCGGAGGATGGCCTCCACCTCGCTCAGCTCGATGCGGAAGCCGCGCAGCTTCACCTGCGTGTCCATGCGGCCCAGGAAGTCCAGCGTGCCGTCCGCCAGCCAGCGCACGCGATCGCCCGTGCGGTAGATCCGGGCACCGGGCATGTCGCCAAACGGCGATGGCACGAAGCGCTCCGCCGTCAGCTCCGGGCGGCCCAGGTAGCCCCGGGCCAGGCCGTCACCGCCCAGGTACAGCTCTCCCGGGACGCCCACGGGCACGGGCTGGCCATGCGCATCCAGCACGTACGCCTGGACCCGCGTCATCGGCCGGCCGATGGGCACCGAGGTCGCGTGCTCCGGCAGCTCCACGATGTCGTGCGTGGTGACGCCCACGGTGGTCTCCGTGGGGCCGTACAGGTTCACCAACCGGCCCGGCGGCCCCGCGCGCAGCACCGCTCGAGCCGCATCCGCGTTCGCGGCCTCCCCCGCGTAGAGGACCGTCCGCATCGTGGCGAATGCGTCCGGGACCTCGCGCGCCACGGTGTGGAACAACGCCGTGGCGAACAGCGCCGTCGTGGCGCCCACCTCGCGCAGCGTGCGCGCCAGCTCCGCCGGAGCCAGCGTGACTTCACGCGGAAGGATGACGAGCCGCGCACCGTTGAGCAGCGCGCCCCAGACCTCGAAGGTGGCCAGGTCGAACGAAGGCGTGCCCGCCTGCACCACGCAGTCGTCCGGCCCCAGCTGGACGTAGTTCGTGTCCCGCACCAGGTGCACGATGGAGTGGTGCGTGATGCCCACGCCCTTGGGCGTGCCCGTGGATCCCGACGTGTAGAGCACGTAGGCCAGTTGCTCCGGCCGCACGGTGACGCCGTCGGAGTCGGGCCCGGGCTCCTGCTCGTCCGCGTCCAGGTTCACCGTGGGCAGGGCGTGTCCGGGAAGGGCACCCAGCAGATGGCCCTGGCCCACCACCGCGCAGATGCCCGCGTCCTCGAACATGAACGCCAGTCGTGAGCGCGGATAGGCGGGGTCCATGGGCACGTAGCAGCCGCCCGCCTCCAGGATGCCGAGCATCCCCACCACCAGCTCCAGACCCCGCTCCACGCACAGCGCGACGCGAGCCTCGGGAGGAAGACCCAAGGCCCACAGGCGCCGGGCCAATCGCCGGGCCCGCTCCGCCAGCGCCCCGTAGGTGAGCACCCGGCCCTCGTGCTGGACCGCGATGGCCTCTGGAGCGCGGAGGACCTGGGCCGCGAACAGCTCCGGGACGGTCTGCGGCGCGAGCGGACGGTGCGTGGCGTTCCAGTCCAGGAGCACGCGCTGACGCTCCTCACCTTCGAGCAACGAGTGCTCCCGCACGGGCACCTCCGGCCGGGACGTGAGCGCGCCGAGCAGCGACTCGAAGTGCGCCATCATCCGGGTGACGGTGGCGGGGTCGAAGAGGTCGGTGCTGAAGCTCACGTCGCCGCTGAACGCGCCGTCGCGTTCCTGGAGGCTGAGGTCCAGGTCGAACTTCGCGGTGGTCATCGCGCCCCCGCGCAGCTCCAGGCGGAGGCCGGGAAGGCCCAGCGCGCCCACGGGAGCGTTCTGGAACGTGAACGCCACCTGGAACAGCGGAGACCGGCTCAGGTCCCGAGCCCCCTGCATGCCCTCCACCAGCTTCTCGAAGGGGAGGTCCTGGTGCGAGTACGCCGCGAGCGTCGTCGCCTTCACCTGGGACAGCAACGCGCGGAACGAACCCCGAGGGGCGATGCGAGCACGCAACACCAGCGTGTTGACGAAGAACCCGATGAGCCCTTCTGTCTCCGCGCGGTTGCGGTTGGCGATGGCGGAGCCCACGAGCACGTCGTCCTGGCCCGAGTAGCGCGACAGCAGCAGCTGGAAGCCCGCGAGCAGCGCCATGAATGGCGTGGCGCCTTCCCGCGCCGCCAGCGCCCGCACCGAGTCGGACACTGCCGGAGCCAGCGCCACTGGAAGCGACGCGCCCCGGAACGACTGCGCGACGGGACGAGGCCGGTCGGTGGGAAGCTCCAGCGCGGTGGGCGCGCCGTCGAGCTCCCGCCGCCACCAGTCCAGCTCCGCCTGAAGCACGTCCCCCTGGAGCCACGAGCGCTGCCAGAGCGCGAAGTCCGCGTACTGGAGGGGCAGGGGAGGCAGCGACGGGGACTGACCGGATGCGAAGGCCCGGTACAGCGCGCCCAGCTCACGAGCGAAGACCCCGATGGACCAACCGTCGGAGACGATGTGGTGCAGCGTGAGCAGCAACCAGTGGCGCCGGGCCTCCAGCCGCAGCAGCACGGCGCGCACGAGCGGCCCCGAGCCCAGGTCGAACGGCCGGGCGGCTTCGGCGGCGGCGTGACGATGGGCCTCGGCGTCACGCTGGGCTTCAGGAAGGGCCTCCAGCGAAATCACAGGCAGCGTGAGCGCGGCTTCGGCGTGGAGCCGCTGGACCGGTGTGTCCCCTTCGGACACGAACGTGGTGCGCAGCACTTCATGCCGGAGCACCAGGGCCTGGAGCGACCGCTCCAGCGCGGAAGCCTCCAGCGCCCCGTCGAGCACCAGGATGCCGGGGACGTTGTAGAAGGCGCTGCCGGGCTGGAGTTGATCCAGGAACCACAGCCGCTGCTGCGCATACGACAGCGGCACAGGACTGGAGCGAGGCGCTGCCACCAGCGGCGGAGTCACCGGACGCGAAGCGCCCTGGGAGCGCAAGGCCGCCACGCGGACCGCGAGCGTCTCCACCGTGGGCGCGGCGAAGAGGTCTCCCAGGGGCAGCTCCACCCCCAGCGTTGAACGCAACCGGGACACCACCTGCGTGGCCAGCAGCGAGTGGCCCCCCAGGTCGAAGAAGTCATCGTGGACGCCCACGCGGGGAACGTGCAGCACCTCCGCGAAGAGGGCGGCCAGCTGTTCCTCCACCGCCTCGCGAGGCGCGACGTACGTGTCCGCCGCAGCCACGGGGGCTTCGGGAGCGGGAAGGGCGGAGCGGTCCAATTTGCCGTTGGCGTTGAGCGGCAGGGCCTCCAGCACCACGAAGGCGCTGGGGATGAGGTAGTCGGGGAGCCACTGCTGAAGCCCAGCGCGCAGTGCCTTGCCGTCCAGGGATGCGCCGGTGACGTAGGCCACCAGGCGCTTGTCTCCGGCGGAGTCCTCTCGCACCACGGCCACGGCTTCCTGGACGCCCGGCAGGGCACGCAGGGCCGCTTCGACCTCGCCGGGTTCGATGCGGAAGCCGCGCAGCTTCACCTGGAAGTCGGTGCGGCCCAGGAACTCCAACGTGCCGTCGGCGCGCCAGCGCGTCCGGTCTCCCGTGCGGTAGAGCCGTGCGCCCGGCGTCGTGCTGAACGGATGGGGCACGAAGCGCTCGGCGGTGAGGGCGGGCTGGTGGAGGTAGCCCCACGCGAGCCCTTCACCGCCGACGTACAGCTCTCCCGGCATGCCGGGAGGCACCGGCCGCATCACCGGATCCAGCACGTAGACGGTGGAGTGGGGCAGCGGCAGGCCGATGGGAACGGAAGCCCCCACCGGGTCGCCCGCGTGCATCCGGTGCGTGGCGGAGAACGTCGTGTTCTCGGTAGGGCCGTAGCCGTTGATCAGCACCGAGTCCGGACGCATGCGCGCCAGGTGTTCCCGCACGCGGGACACCGGGAGCACGTCGCCTCCCGCCAGCACCTGCGCCACGGAAGCCAGGGCCTCCGGATGGTGAACGGCCATCTGTTCGAAGAGGGCGGCCGTGAGCCACAGCGTGGTGACGCGGTGCCCGGTCAGCGCCTCCGCGATGCGCGCGAGGGACAGCTCCCCCGCAGGCGCGAGCACGAGCCGGGCCCCATGCAGCAGCGCGCCCCAGATTTCGAGCGTGGACGCATCGAACGCGGCCGGCGCGAGCTGGAGGAAGACCTCGTCCGGACCGAAGCGCATGAAGTCCGAGTCCACCACCAGCCGCAGCACGGCTCGGTGCGGGACACAGACGCCCTTGGGCGTCCCGGTGGAACCCGAGGTGAAGAGGACATACGCCAGCCGGTCTCCCGTCGAGTTCGGGTCCGGAGGCGCCGTCGTGGGCCGCGACGCCAGCCGGGACGCGTCCGCGTCCAGCAGCACCAGCGGAGTCATCAAAGACGGCAGCTCATCCGCAACCGCTTCCCGTGTGACGACCATCGCGGCCCCGGACTGCTCCAGCAGGAGGGACCAGCGCTCGGGAGGCGCATGCAGGTCGATGGGGACGTAGGCCGCACCGGCCTTGAGCACCGCCAGCAGTGACACGATGAGGTCCGGCGAGCGGGGCAGCAGCACCGCGACGCGGCTGCCCTCGGCGATGCCAGAGGCGCGCAGGTGGTGCGCGAGCTGGTTCGCCCGAGCGTCGAGCTGCGCATAGGTCAGGCTTCCATCCTCGGACACCAGCGCCACCGCGTCCGGAGCCCGCGCGACCTGTTCCGCGAAGCGGGCCGGAATGGACTGCATGGAGAAGTCCCGGACAGACGAAACACCACTCCAGTCCTCCAGCACCTGACGCCGTGCCTCGGTGCGCATCAGCGGCAGCTGCCCCACGGGGACCTCCAGCTGTGCGGGCAGCGCCTCCAGCAGCGCGGCGTAGCCCTGCATCAACCCTTGGAGGGAGGCCGCGTCGAAGAGGTCGGTGTTGTAATGGAGGCTGCCGGAGAATCCGTCCGGCGACTCCTCCAGGATGAGGCTGAAGTCGTACTTCGACGGCGTGAAGGGAGGCGGCAGCTCACGCAGCGAGAGCTCTGGCAGCCGCCATTCCGCGGCGGGCGCGTTCTGGAGGGTGAGGGTGACCTGGAAGAACGGCGTGTGGCTCGGGTCGCGCGCGGGTTGCAGCTCCTCCACCAGCTTTTCGAAAGGGACGTCCTGGTGTTCGAAGGCGCCCAGGGTGGTGGCACGAACCTGGTCCAGCAGCGTCCGGAACGAAGCGCGAGGGTCGATGCGAGCGCGCATCACCAGCGTGTTGACGAAGAAGCCAATCAGCCCCTCCGTCTCCGAACGGGTGCGGCCCGCGACCGGAGCGCCCACGCTGACGTCGTCCTGTCCGGCATACCGGGACAGCAGCAGCTGGTACGCGGCCAGCAGCACCATGAACGGAGTGGTGCCCGTCTGCCTCGCCACGGCATGCACGCCGTCGGTCAGAGTCCGGGGCAGCCGCACCGCGAGCGAGTCCCCCGAGAACGTCTGCACCGCCGGACGAGGCCGGTCGGTGGGAAGCATCAAGAGCGGAGGCGCCCCCGCGAGCTGCGCACGCCACCATGCAAGCTGTCCGTTGAGCACGTCCCCCTGGAGCCAGGAGCGCTGCCACGCGGCGAAGTCGGCGTACTGGAAGGGAAGCGGCGGGAGTGAAGGTTCCTGACCGGAAGCGAAGGCCCGGTACAGGGAGACCAGCTCGCGCACGAGCACCCCCGTGGACCAGCCATCTGAAGCAATGTGGTGCGTGAGGACGAGCAGCACGTGCCGCCTCTCCTCCAACCGCACGAGCACCGCACGGAAGAGCGGGCCGCGAGCCAGGTCGAAAGGCCGCTGAGCCTGCGCGGCAACGAAGTCCCGCAGCCGCGCCTCACGCGCAAAAGCGGGCAGTGCGTCCAGGTTCACGAACTCGAACGGGCATGCCCCAGGGGGCGCGATGCGCTGGACGGGACCGTGAGCACCGGAGACGAACGTGGTGCGCAGCACCTCATGCCGTGCGACCAGCGCGTCCAGGGCATGCCGCAGCGCGGGAACCTGGAGCGCGCCTTCGAGCAGCACAGTCCCGGGAAGGTTGTACGCGACGCCACCGGGCTGAAGCTGCTCCAGGAACCACAGGCGCTGCTGCGCGAAGGACAGTGCAAGTTCTCCGTCCCGCGCCACAGGCCGCAAGGGGTGCGCTCGCGGACCCGCGTGCTGGCCCTGTGCTTCATCCAGCGCCGAAGCCAGCCCCGCGAGCGTCGACGCCTTGAACACGACGCGCAGGGGCAGCTCCACCTGCCACGCCGCACGGATGCGCGAAAGCAGCTGGGTCGCCAGCAGCGAATGCCCCCCCAGCGCGAAGAAGTCATCATGCGCGCCCACGCGCTCCACACGCAGCAGCTCCGCCCAGAGCGACGCCAGCCGCTCCTCCGTGGGCGTGCGCGGCGCGACGTACTCCGGAGCCACCGCCGAGCCCGAATCCGGCACGGGAAGCGCCTTGCGGTCGACCTTGCCGCTGGATGTCAGGGGCAGTGCCTCCAGCGGAACGAAGGCGCGGGGCACCATGTACTCGGGAAGCCTCTGCGCGAGGAACGCCCGAAGGGCCTCCGTCTCCAGCACCTCCGTCCCGCCGACCCAATACGCCACCAGCCGCGTGTCGCTCGCCGTGACGCCCCCGAGCGCCACGACGACCGCGCGCCGCACGGCCGGATGCTGCTCCAGCGCGGCTTCAATCTCCCCCAGCTCGATGCGCAGTCCGCGCACCTTGACCTGGAAGTCGGTTCGGCCCAGGTACTCGATGGCGCCGTCGGGCAGCCACCGGGCGAGGTCCCCCGTGCGGTACAGCCGGGCCCCGGGCGTGTCGCTGTACGCGTCCGGGATGAAGCGCTCGGCGGTCAGCTCCGGCCGGCCCAGATACCCTCGGCCCACCTGCACGCCGCCGATGAACAGCTCTCCCGGCACGCCCTGGGGCACCAGCCGCAGGGACGCGTCCAGCAGCCGGATGTCCGTGTTCGCCACCGGATGCCCGATGGGGACGCAACGCCCCAGCGCTCCGCGGACGCACTCGTACGCGGTGACCTCCACCGCGGCCTCGGTGGGGCCATAGAGGTTGTGCAGCCGGATGCCGGGAAGCCGGGCCAGGCACCGCTCCGCCAGCTCCAGCGGCAGCGCCTCACCGCTGCACACCACCCGGCGTAGCGACGCGCACCGCTCCAGGCCGGGCTCCTCCAGGAACGCCTGGAGCATGGACGGCACGAAGTGCGTGACGGTGATGCGCTCCCGAGCGATGAGGTCCGCCAGATAGCCCGGCTCCTGGTGTCCGCCGGGCCGGGCCACCACCAGCCGGGCCCCCGTCATCAAGGGCCAGAAGAACTCCCACACGGACACGTCGAAGCTGAACGGAGTCTTCTGCAGCACCGCATCGTCCGGCGACAGCGCCTGCGCCCCCTGCATCCACAGGAGCCGGTTGACGATGCCCGCATGCGCGTTCATCGCGCCCTTCGGCCGCCCCGTGCTGCCAGAGGTGAAGATGACGTACGCCAGCGCAGCCTCCGTGGCCACCGGAGGCGGAGTCGCGGACGGCTGCCGGGCCACCTCCGCCCACTGTGAGTCCAGCCGGAGCACCGGCACGCCGTCCCCAGGCAACCGCTCCACCAGCCGCTCCTGGATGAGCACCACGGAGGGCCGCGCATCCTCGAACATCCAGGCAAGCCGCTGCGAGGGCAGTGCCGGGTCGAGCGGAACGTAGGCCCCGCCCGCCTTCAACGTCGCGAGCAGCGCCACCACCAGCTCCAGCGACCGCTCCAGCATCAACCCGACGCGAACCTCCGGCCCCACGCCCATCGACCGCAGCCGCCACGCCAGCTGATTGGCTCGACCATCGAGCTGGGCATACGTGAGCGCCGTCTCCCCGAGCGTGACGGCCACCGCGTCGGGCGAGCGCGCCACCTGCGCCTCCACCAGTTGATGCAGCAGCACCCCGCGAGGAAACGCCTCCCGAGGCCCGTTCCAAGCACGCAGCACACGCTGACGCTCGGCCGGGTCCAGGAGGGACAGCTCCGACAGGCGCGCATCCGGCCGGGACACGGCGTCCTCCAGCAGGACGCGCAGGTGTCCCATCAGCCGCACCATCGAGGCTTCATCGAAGAGGGCGGTGCGGTACTCGGCGGTGAGGCGCAGGCCGTCCGTCTGTTCGAAGGCGAAGAGGGTGAGGTCGAACTGCGCGAAGCCGCTGTCCACCAGCTGCGCGTCCAACGACAGCCCGGGCAGGCGCACGGCCGGAAGGGGCGTGTTCTGCAGGACGAACATCACCTGGAAGAACGGAGGCACGTCCAGGTGGCGCGGGGGCTGGAGCACCTCCACCAGCTTCTCGAAAGGCACGTCCTGGTGCGCGAAGGCCTCCACCGACGTCGCCTGCACGCGGCCCACGAGCGCACGGAACGAAGGGTCTCCGGCCAGCGACGTGCGAAGCGCGAGCGTGTTGACGAACAACCCGACCAGCGGCTCCACCTCCGAGCGCGAGCGCCCCGCCACGGGAGTGCCGACCGTGAGGTCCTCCTGTCCGGAGTAGCGAGAGAGCAGCACCTGGAAGCCCGCGAGCAGCACGGTGAAGAGCGTGGTGCCCTCCTGTGCCGCCAGCGCCGCGAGCCGCTGCACCAGCGAGCCCGGCAACATCGAGGACACGGTCGCGCCCCGGCCATCCACCTGTCCGGCCCGAGGCCGGTCCGTGGGCAGCGACAGGACGGCCCGCGCATCCAGCCGCGAGCGCCAGAAGTCGATCGCCACCGTCAGCGCTTCGCCCCTCAACGCCTCCCGCTGCCACACGGAGAAGTCCGCGTACTGCAGCGCCAGCTCGGGCAGCACCGGCGTCCCACCCGAAGCCAGGGCCTCGTAGGCGACGCCCAGCTCATGCACCAGCAGACCCATGGACCAGCCATCGGACACGGTGTGGTGCAGCGCGAGCAGCAACAGGTGCTCATCCGGCGAAACGGCGAACAGCACGGCGCGCAGCAGCGGTCCCTGCTCCAGGTCGAACGGCGCGCGAGCCTCCTCGTGCAGCCGGCGCCACGCCTCGGCGGCATCCGCCACCGGCACCACGGGCAGGGGCACGTCCAGCTCCGGCGCGATGCGCTGCCACGGCCGTCCGTCCTGCTCCACGAAGGTGGTGCGCAGCACCGCGTGGCGGCGCACCACTTCATTCAGGCTGCCCGCCAGCGCGGCCACGTCGAGCCGCCCCTCCAGCCGCACCGAATAGAGCAGGTTCAGCCCGGCCTGCCCGGGCGCCAGCCGCTCCTGGAACCACATCCGCTCCTGGCCGAACGACGCCGGGACCCGCGAGGTGGGGCGGCGCTTCTCGCGCAGCAGTTCCGCCAGCCGCGCGCGCTTCTGCTCAGGGGTGGAAGCCATGGGGAAGAGACTCCTTGGGAGGGGGCCCTCGCGAACGCACGGGAAGGCGATGGGGCGGCTTCCCGGGCTCGCGAGCGCGCGGGATAGTAGACAGGCCCCCCGACACGCCCGCAGCGATTTGGTCGCGGGGCCTGGCTGTCAGCCCGCTCGGGGGCGCGGCCCTGTGTACGGAGTGGGCCGAGCTGGAATTCCGCTCCACGCACGGTGTCTGGTCACATGTTTCAGCGGTGTTTCACCGTGGTGCTGAAACGCCCGCGCCGGACGTTTCCACTAGACTTCGGGAATGCCCGAACTCTTCCGGATCCGCGAAGCCGAACCCACCGACGCCGCGCGGATCACCCAGGTGCTCCGCGACGCCTTCGAGGAATACCGTGGCCGTCTGGATCCGCCCTCCAGCGCGCACGACAAGACGGAGGCCGTGGTGCGGCGCGAGCTGTCGGACGGCGGCGCCTTCGTCGCGGAGGCGGACGGCGTGCTCTTCGGCTGCGTGTTCTTCCATCCGAAGGGGGACCACCTGTACCTGGATCGGCTCGCGGTGCTTCCATCGCACCGGGGCCAGGGCGCATCGCTGCGCCTCATGCAGGCGGTGGAATCGCGAGCCCGCGAGCTGGGCCACACGCGCGTGCGGCTGTCGGTGCGGCTCGCGCTCACGTCGCACCATGCGTGGTACGCGCGTCAGGGTTACCGCTTCCATTCCCACGGCACGCACGAGGGCTACACGTCGCCCACGTTCCTGGTGCTGGAGAAGACGCTCTGACGTTCAGCCGCGAGGGGGCAGGGGGATGCGGCGGCCCTCCAGGTCGCTCTGGTTTGCCGCCTGGATGACCCGCACCGCCTCGCTCGCGCTCAGCGCCGTCACGGGAACGGGCGCGCCGTGGAGGATGGCCGTGCCGAGCTGCCGGTAGAACTGGCCGTAGTCACCGGGCAGGGTGGAGACGGTCTCCCCCGAGGCCAGCAGCCGGCCGTGACGCTCCGAGGGCTCGCGGCCAAAGTCCGGATGGCCGGGGCGCAGGCCCGCTTCAAGCTGTCCCTCCTGCGGATCCAGCGAGTGCTTCAGGTACGCATCCCGGTCGCCCTGCAACACGAAGCGGGGCCAGGGCGCGTGCACCACGGATCCGGAGTGCAGCACCACGCGCAGCGAGCCGTAGCGCAGCACCAGGTGGAACCAGTCCACGCCTTGGGCGCCCGGACGTTGCCGGCCCAGGTCCGCGGTCACGGACTCCGGAAGGCCGAAGAGCTGCACGGCTTGATCAACGAGGTGCGAGCCCAGGTCCCACAGCGTCCCGCCGCCGGCCCCATCCTGTTCCTTCCAGCGATCCTTCACCTGGGGACGCAAGCGGTCGAAGTGGCTCTCGAAGCTGTAGAGCGTCCCCAGCCGCCCCTGTTCCAGCAGCTGGCGCACGGTGAGGAAGTCACCGTCCCAGCGCCGGTTGTGGAACACGGTGAGGCACAGGCCGCGCTCCTTCGCGAGCGCATCCAGCCTCAGCGCTTCGTCCGCGTCGAGCGCGAAGGGCTTCTCCACCACCACATGTTTGCCCGCGCGCAGCGCCTGAGCAGCAAGCGACGCATGCGAATCATTGGGCGTACACACGACGAGCACATCCAGGTCCGGATCCGCCAGCAGTGACTCCACGGTGCCGGTGCGGACGCCAGGCCAGTCACGGGCCACGGCATCCACGCGGCTGGAAGCCACGGCGGTCAGGGCGAACGCAGGCTCCGCGGCGATGAGGGGCCCATGGAAACGAGCGCCGGACAGGCCATAGCCGAGGAGGCCCACCCGCAGAGGGGAGCCAGGGACACGAGCGGAGGTCATGGGCCAGAAGGGTAGCGGGAAGCAGCCCCAATGCGGACAGACATGAACGCGAGTCCGCAGGGAGGGATGACTCAAGGTGCGCGGAGATTGGCCGCGACGTCGCACGGTCACGGACGGCCAATCGGGGCCACGGGATGGCCGCCCCCCGGGCGCGGTTGCCGAAAAACCTGTCCGACAGTCGGACAGGTTTTTTTCGTCCGGCTCCGGAGGGGAGCCTCGCGCGTCCATGTCAGACCCCTGTGGTTGGATGGCGATGCTGGGACGAGGAGGGGGAATGGGGATGGGGCACGGCGGGCTCGTGGCGTACGTGGAAGCACAGATTGAGCGCGACATCGCGCTGGGGCGGATTCACCCGAGCGGGCAGTTCGGCTCGGAAGCGAAGCTGGCGCGGCACTATGACGTCTGCCGGGGCACCATCCGTGAGGCGCTGCGGCGGCTGGCGGCGCGGGGCGTGGTGGTGCAGCGCCCTGGACGCAAGACGCGCGCGGTGCCGCTGGATGAGTCGCTGACGCTGGAGAACCTGGGCCTGGCGCTGCGTGACATGTGCTCGCCGGACGCCCGGTGGCTCCTGGAGGGCTACTTCAGCCTCCGGCGGCAGGTGCTGGTGGAGCTCTTGTCCGACTGCTGCGCACGGGCCTCCGAGCGGGACCTGGACCGATTGGGGAGCATCTGCTTCGGACTCTGGGATGCGGCGCGCTGGGAGTCGGGGGCTTCCTGCGCCCAGGTGGAGTTCGAGTTGCTGCGGCTGGCGGCCCGGGTGGCGGACCGGCCCGGGCACGTGCTCCTCGTGCAGTCCCTGCAGCGGGCCTTCATGGTCGGCGCGGCCGAGTTGCTGCCTCTTCTGGGAGGTGAGCCGCTGCGCCAGTGGGTAAACTGCGCGAAGGATGCCCTGCATGATCGCGATACGCGGGCCATCCAGCACGCCCTGCCGGCGCTGATGAAGGCACACGATGACCTTGTGCTGGACGCTTTCGCTCCTGTCGCCCAGAGGCATGCAGTCCCCGAAGTCGATCGCGCCCAGCAAGGCCAGCCTGTCGCCACCGCTTCGGTAGTGGAGGAGCAGGTCTCTGGTTGCCTTGAGCCAGCCGCAGAGGACTCCGTCTGCTCGCATGACGAGACTTCCACCACGGAGCCCGCAGGCGGGATTCCGCTGGCACCGACCGCACCCAGGTCGGACGGGGACGAGCCAAGGACAGTTGCAGGGGGACTGTCCGACAGTCCTTCAGGTGCGGTGCTGACGCCGAGCAGCCAGCGCGGTCGCACCCTGGACCGACTGAGGTGGTGGGCCTCGCGCCTCTGGCGCTTCATTGCCAGCTCGCTGGGCGCACGTGATTCGTGAAACGAAGTCCTGGCGACCTGCCTAGAGTTCGCGTCATGGACACCGTGCCCCTCATCGACGTCCGCGCCCTGGTCGATTCCACGTCGAGCCTCCCGGCCCGAAGGACGGTCGCCGCTCGCATGGGTGCGGCCTGCCGGAACACCGGCTTCTTCTACGTCGTGGGGCACGGTGTGGACGTGGGGCTCCAGTCCCGGTTGGAGGCGCTGGCCCGGGACTTCTTCGCTCGGCCGGAGGAGGAGAAGCAGCGGGTGCGCATGGC
>NZ_RAWL01001368.1:0-401 GCF_003668885.1 Corallococcus sp. AB049A
GTACAAGCGCGTGGCCAACCTGGAGGCGTTGAAGCGCCTGGTGGCGGAGGCGGTGTTCCAGCGCTGGCAGATTCCGCGCGCGTCGGTCGACGCACCGGGTGGGCTGGAGGCCTATCTGATGGGGTTCGTGGAGTCGCTGTGCGAAGTGGTGAAGGCGCATCCCGGGCTACCGCCCTACCTGCTGCGGCGCACGGTGGCGACCGCGCCGATGCTGGAAAAGATCGCCTCGCACCAGGCGCACGTGGCCGAGGTGTTCGGCCTGCCGGTGGACAAGGCGCGCTGGCTGCTGGCCACGATCGCGTTCTACTGCATCGCCGGTGCCGACACCATCTACGCGATTGC
This sequence comes from Corallococcus sp. AB049A, assembly GCF_003668885.1. NCBI lineage: Bacteria > Pseudomonadati > Myxococcota > Myxococcia > Myxococcales > Myxococcaceae > Corallococcus > Corallococcus sp. AB049A. The sequence continues at coordinate 343 of NZ_RAWL01001368.1, forward strand.
GGATGACGAAGAAGGGCAGGTGATCACCGAGTTCAAGCAGGGCATGCGGGCCCTGGTGA
>NZ_RAWL01001369.1:0-400 GCF_003668885.1 Corallococcus sp. AB049A
GTACAAGCTGACCCGCGCGACCGAGACCCGCAACACCTGTACCTACTGTTCGGTGGCCTGCGGCATCCTGATGTACAGCCTCGGCGACGGCGCCAAGAACGCCGAGCCGAGCATCTTCCATATCGAGGGTGACCCGGACCATCCGGTCAACCGCGGCACGCTGTGCCCGAAGGGCGCCGGCCTGGCCGACATCATCCACAGCAAGTCGCGCCTGCTCTACCCCGAGTACCGGGCACCGGGCTCCAACGAGTGGAAGCGGCTGAGCTGGGACGATGCGCTGGACCGCATCGCGCGGCTGATGAAGGAAGACCGCGATGCCAACTTCGTGCAGAAGAACGAAGCCGGGCAGACGGTCAACCGCTGGCTGACCACCGGCATGCTGGCGGCCTCGGCCACCAGC
>NZ_RAWL01001370.1:0-400 GCF_003668885.1 Corallococcus sp. AB049A
GTTCCCAGGACTACACCCTGCAGGTGGACAAGGCCGGCCTGTACGAGATCCGCCTGGTGTCGGATGTCTTCGATCCGGTGCTGAAGCTGTCGGGCCAGGGCGTGGATGCAGAGAATGACGATGGCGGCGACAGCACCAACTCGCGCCTGACCCTGTCACTGAAGCCGGGCAAGTACACCCTGACCGCGCGCGGCCTCGGCGACGGCGTCAGCGGCATGTTCACCCTGTCGGCCAACCGCATCGAGCTGCCCGGCAATCTGGTCGAGCGCGATGGCACGGCGCTGCCGAAGGCGGGCAGCGTGTACACGATGCTCGACAACGATGGCCGTCGCCGCTTCCTGCTGTCGCTGGACCGCCCGGCCGATGTGCGCCTGGATGCGATTTCCAGCCAGGTTGATAC
>NZ_RAWL01001371.1:0-400 GCF_003668885.1 Corallococcus sp. AB049A
GTCCCAGAATGTGGAAGACCATGCCAACGCCAACAAAATCTGTGAACGCCTCCTCAATTCGGAAGAGCACTCTGTTGAGTCGGCAATTCCAGGGGTGGCGGAGGATGCGGTGGAGGTGATCAACCGCCTTTCTATCGCTATGAAAGCCACTCAGGTAGCGCTATCGCAAGCCATGCAGCATTCGGAGGAAAGGGCGCGGTTTGTCAAACAGATTGCTGATCTCAGCATCTGGGATTTCGAAAAGGATGACGGCACCCCGTACAAAGAATGCGAACGGCCTTCGGACGGTTTCCTCGATTCCCATTGCTGCTTGATGGCGAGCATCGAGGAGGCACGACGGATTGACCTGCGTGCCGCCCTTGAGGCGTTGAATTCGCCGCAGGGCGAGGACAGCGAGGAC
>NZ_RAWL01001372.1:0-400 GCF_003668885.1 Corallococcus sp. AB049A
GCACTCTTTGGCATGAGAGTAAACAAGAAAAAGTCATGCATTCTCCCCCTCGCAGAACGACCGCCTACTTCCATGGTGCAACATTGGAATTCTCCCTTGGTACACGAGTACAGATACCTCGGAATAATCATCGGAAAGGAAATATCCGAAAAAACAGTGTACACCGGAGCACTGAACAAGTTCCGAAATCGGCTGAACTCAGCCAAAGCTTTTGGCGGTTCCCTACTTTGGCGAATATGGTTCCACAAAATATTCACCATCTCCTTATTCAGCCATTTGATCCAATTTGTTGTTCCATCCACAGACCTGTGCAACAGAATCGACACGATCTCCTACCAGTTTTTGGTGCCGCTAAAATCTTTCTCCAAAGATATTTTATTCGCCCTCCCTGGAACATATC
>NZ_RAWL01001373.1:0-400 GCF_003668885.1 Corallococcus sp. AB049A
CCGCTCGGCAGCGGCCAGGCGATGGACTGCGCCACGGACAGGCCGATGAGGGCGCTGCCGAGGGGGGGCAGCACGGAGATGCGGCCCTCGTCGCTCTTCGCGTCCCTCGGGTAGACGAGCGTCACCTGACGCTGCTCGCCGGTCTGCTCGTCCTCGAACAGCACGTCCAGCGGGATGTCCTCCGGCTGGGCGTCGGTCTGGGTTTCCAGCACCACATGGAGGGTCACCACCTCGCCGCCGCGCAGCGGATCGCGCGGGCGCACCTGGGCGCCGTCCAGCAGGACGTCACCGGACTTGATCCACTCGGTCAGGCGCGAACGCGAATATTCGGGGAACAGTTCGGCCACGACGGCATCGAAACGACGGCCGGCAGCGGTGTCGGGGACGATGGCTGTCTCTT
>NZ_RAWL01001374.1:0-399 GCF_003668885.1 Corallococcus sp. AB049A
GGACTGGGCGCAGCTGCACAAGGGCGAGGTGCTGGCCCACGGTTGCGCCACGCTGGCGGCGCTGGGTCTGCGGCATCCGCGGGCTGCGGTGCATGCCTGCCTCGATCCGAGCGACCTGATCCTGCTGGAACTGCAGCTGCCACCGTTGTCCGGGCGCCGCCTGCAGTTGGCGTTGCAGGGTGAGGTGGAGGCGATGTTGCTGGATGACCTGCAGGACGTCGCGCTGGCCCACGGTGCGCAGGCGGCTGACGGCACGGTTCCGGTGGCCTGGCTCGGCCAGCAGGCGGTCCTGCAGGCGCAGCAGTTGCTGGCTTCGTGCGGACTGCAGCTGCAGGCACTCCATCCGACGCCCCTGCTGCTGCCCTGGCAGGACGGACAGGCCACGCTGCAGGTCAGCGG
>NZ_RAWL01001375.1:0-399 GCF_003668885.1 Corallococcus sp. AB049A
GTTAAGTTAGGTTGGAGTTAGAAGATATTGCTGCTGTTGCAGCGTCGAAGTGTCAAATTAGCTGTCATGTAATATCGAGCAGTGACACTAGCGGCCGAGGCTGCGAGCGAGCATAGCGCCAGCGTATGGAGCGATTAAAGCGTGCGTACTTAGGTAATACACACTTATTTTGTTCGCGTCTCTTCTGTGGACATGGCAAAAGTTAAGAGTTTCTAGCTAAGATTTTTTACATGTGTTTACATCAACAGTTAGGCAACCTGACCATCTTTTAGCCCATCTAAATAAATCTTAAGTCTGATGCCTCTAAGTCGTTCATTTCGTGGCCACAGGAGAGACAACTTTTGTTTCGATTAGTGTGTATGACCCACTTAGCGTGTCCGGGGGGCCTTTACTCGACAC
>NZ_RAWL01001376.1:0-399 GCF_003668885.1 Corallococcus sp. AB049A
GTTTAAAATCGCTCGAATAGTCTTGCCTGCCACATACTCCATCGTCATATATGGAGCCTCATTTGGCGAAATACCAAGATGGTAGACATTTACAATGTTCTGATGTCGAACTTGGCTAAGCGCCTGCGCCTCACGCACAAATCTTGCCCTATATTCTTCATCTGACGCTGTATCTTCGTGGAGTATTTTCAATGCAAGTATTCGCTTGCAATCGAGCTGCAAAGCCTTGAAAACTGTACCAATTCCGCCACTTCCAAGAATCTCCAGTATTTCGTACTTTCCATCGAAGATCTCACCGATTTTTGGAATTTTGCTCATAATCAGCGGCTTTGAGTTCTCTCTTTGACAAATTTGGGTTCGGCAAGCTATAAGAATGTCGATTTTGTATGAAAATAATCC
>NZ_RAWL01001377.1:0-399 GCF_003668885.1 Corallococcus sp. AB049A
TCCGGATGCTGAGGCACGCGCTTGAGCTTGTCGGTGTTCACGCCGTACTCGTCGCGCAGGCGCTCGGCCAGCTCCTTGTACAGGGCTTTGTCCATGTCCGGCTTGCGCGCGAAGATCCAGGCCATTTCGCGGCCCGGATAACCGATCAGTGCCCATGAATAGTCCGGGGCCACTTCCAGTACCCGCGAGTGGGTCGGCACCACGCGATAGAACCAGGTTCGCCAGCCATGGTTGCCGCTGTCCGGATCGACGCTGGCACGTGCGCGAATTTCCTGCAGTGGTTCGCCGAAACCATCACGGTAGCGGTAGGTGATGGCGACCTTGTGCTCGTCGCGCAGCTCGTACTCGTTGACGCTGGCGACATGCCCGCGTTCGATGAAGTTCGGCACGCGGCCGATC
>NZ_RAWL01000139.1:0-19424 GCF_003668885.1 Corallococcus sp. AB049A
CCTCTCCCCCCGTCCGACGCCACCCCCGAGGACCTGCGCGCCGTCGAGGAGCTTGCCCAGGCCCGCAACGCCATCGTCGAGCAGATCGAAAAGCGCGTCGTCGGCCAGCGGGACGTGGTGGAGCACCTGCTCATCTCGCTCTTCAGCCGGGGCCACTGCCTCTTCGTGGGCGTGCCGGGCCTGGCGAAGACGCTGCTCATCTCCACGCTGGCGGACGTGCTCAACCTGTCCTTCAACCGCATCCAGTTCACGCCGGACCTGATGCCGTCGGACATCACCGGCACGGACATCCTGGAAGAGGACAAGACGACGGGCCGCCGCTCCTTCCGCTTCATGCAGGGGCCGCTGTTCGCGAACATCATCCTCGCGGACGAGGTGAACCGCACGCCGCCCAAGACGCAGGCCGCGCTGCTGCAGGCCATGCAGGAGTACCGCGTCACCGCCGGTGGCCGCACGTACCCGCTGGAGCTGCCCTTCCTCGTCTTCGCGACGCAGAACCCCATTGAACAGGAGGGCACCTATCCCCTCCCCGAAGCGCAGCTGGACCGCTTCATGTTCCTGGTGGACGTGGGCTACCCCACGGCGGAAGAAGAGGTGCAGATCGTCAAGAGCACCACCGCCGGCGCGCCTCCGAAGCTGGAGAAGATTCTCTCCCCCGAGCGCATCCTCGCCCTGCAGGAGCTGGTGCGCCGCGTGCCGGTGCCGGACCACGTGGTGCGCTACGCGGTGGAGCTGGTGCGCCACACGCGCCCCAAGGAGCCCGGCGCGCTGGACTTCGTGGCGAAGAACGTGGGCTGGGGCGCGGGGCCTCGCGCGAGCCAGTACCTGGTGCTCGCGGCCAAGGCGCGCGCCATCCTCAACGGCCGCTTCGTGGCGACGGTGGAGGACGTGCGGGCGCTGGCGCGGCCCGTGCTGCGCCACCGCGTGCTGCCCAACTTCACCGCGGAGAGCGAAGGCATCACGTCCGTGAAGCTCATCGACCAGCTCCTCACGGTGGTGAAGGGCTAGGGACCTCCATCCCATGTCGCTGCTCGACGCCCAGACGCTGTCCCGCCTCCAGGGCGTGAAGCTGCGCGCCCGCGCCGTGATGGAGGGCGTGCTGTCCGGCCTCCACAAGAGCCCCCATCAGGGCCAGAGCGTGGAGTTCGCCGAGCACAAGGAGTACGCCCCCGGCGACGAGCTGCGCCACCTGGACTGGAAGGCCTACGGCAAGTTCGACAAGTACTACGTCAAGCGCTTCGAGCACGAGACGAACCTGCGCTCGGTGATGGTCGTGGATGCGTCCGCGTCCATGGGCTACCAGAGCGGCCCCCTGTCCAAGCTGGACGTGGCCAAGACGCTCGCGGGCGCGCTCAGCTACCTGCTCGTGCGCCAGCAGGACGCGGCGGGCCTGGCCGTCATGGTGGGCGGCGCGTTCAAGGACGTGCCGCCCCGCGCCTCCGCCGGTCACCTCAACGTGCTGCTGGACGCGCTGGAGCACACGCAGCCCAAGGGCCCCACGGACCTGGGCAGCGCGGCGGATCATCTGGCCGAAGTCCTGCCCCGGCGCTCCACGGTCATCGTGCTGTCGGACCTGCTGGATGAACGGCAGGAGGCGCTCAAGCGCATCCTCGCGCTGCGGCAGCGCAAGAACGACGTGGCGGTGTTCCACCTGGTGGACCCGGCGGAGCTGACGTTCCCCTTTGACGACCCCACGCTCTTCCTGGACATGGAGGGCGAGGGCCGCATCGAGGTGAACCCGCGCGAAATCAAGCAGAGCTACCTGGAGGAGTTCGGCGCGTTCCTCGCGGACGTGAAGGCGAAGTGCGCCGAGGCCGACGTGGACTACGAGTTGGTGCGCACCGACGAGCGGCTGGATGAGGTGCTGCTGCGCTTCCTGGGCCGCCGAGGGAGGCGCCGGTGACGTTCGGCAATCCGTGGTTCCTCCTGGGCGCGCTGGGTGCGCTCATCCCCGTGCTGGTGCACCTGTTCGACCGGCGCCGGCCGAGGGCGCATCCCTTCGGGCCGCTCGCGTTCGTGCTGCGCAGCCAGAAGCGCACGGCGAGCCGGCTCAAGCTGAAGCGGCTGCTGCTCTACACGCTGCGCACGCTCATCCTGCTGGCCATTCCCATCGCGCTGGCGCGGCCGGAGTTCACCCGCGACGCGCAGGCGGCCACGGTGACGCGCGGGCCGGCGGCCACGGCGGTCATCCTGGATGCGTCGCTGTCCATGCGCTGGTCGGACGGCACGTCCAACTTCGAGAAGGGCCGCGACGAGGCCCGCGACGCGCTCAAGGACCTGCTGCCGGAGGAGCCCGCGACGGTGATGGTGTGCACGGGCTCGCCGGAAGCGCCTCCGCCGCCGGGCTTCGACCGGGCGCGGTTGCGCGCGCTGGTGGACGAGGCGAAGCCCACCTACGGCACGGCGGACCTGTCGCGCTGCCTGGACATGGCCGCGCGGTCACTGGAGGAGAACCCGATGCCGGGCAAGCGCCTGGTGGTGGTCTCCGACATGACGGTCTCTGGCTTCCGGCTGGAAGCGCCGCCGCCCACGGTGAAGGGGCCCACGGGCGCCATGGTGAAGCCGGAGGTCGTGCTGCGCGACGTGGCGTCCGGGCGCGAGTCGCTGGACAACCACGCGCTGGTGGACCTGCGGGTGGAGCCCGCGCTGCAGGCGGGGCCTCGCGCGTACCAGTTCACGTTCACGGTGCGGAACTTCGGCACGAAGCCGGCGAAGGACCTGGAGGCCGCGGTGCGCGTGGGCGAGTCCACGCTGGCCAAGGGCTTCGTGGACGTGCCCGCGGGCGGCACGACGCAGAAGACGCTGACGGTGCGCTTCCCGCAGGGCGGCACGGTGGTGGGCCAGGTGACGCTCGCGCCGGACGCGCTGGCGGAGGATGACCGGCGGTCGTTCGTGCTGCCGGTGCCGCGCGGGTTGAAGGCGCTGGTGGTGAACGGCTCGCCGCATGCGACGCGCTACCGGGACGAGGCGTTCTTCGTGGACGCGGCGCTCACGTCGCCGGGCTCGCCGGTGGACGTGGCGGTGCGCGACGCGGAGGTGGGGCTGCGCGAGGACTTCAGCGCGTACGACCTGGTGCTGCTGCTCAACACGGCGGCGCCGTCGGAGGACGAGGCGCGCAAGCTGGCGACCTTCGTGGAGAACGGCGGAGGCCTCTTCGTGAGCGTGGGCGACCACGTGAACCCGGAGGCGTACAACTCACGGCTGGGCACGCTCCTGCCGCGTCCGCTGCGCCTGGTGCGCACGAGCGCCGAGCGCGAGGACCCGGACGCGGAGACGAAGACGGCGAAGCTGGCGCAGGTGAAGGTGGACCATCCGCTGTTCGCGCCGTTCACGGGCCGCGCGGAGGAGGGGCTCATCGGGGCGCGCTTCTACAAGTACATGCTGCTGGAGGCGGACAGCCCGTCCGCGCCGGGCGGAAGCCAGGTGCTGGCCACGTACGAGGACGGAGCGCCCGCGGTGGCGGTGGCGCGCCGGGGCAAGGGGCGCGTGGCGCTGTTCACCAGCACGGTGGACCGCGACTGGAGCGACTTCGCCATCCGCACCAGCTTCCTGCCGCTGATGCAGCGCTTCGCCGCGTACCTCACGGGCTCGCTGGAGGAGCGCGAGGAGGTGCGCGTGCGAGTGGGCGAGTCCGTGACGCTGCGCCCGGAGGGCACGCAGAAGGTGGCGGGAGTGCGCGCGCCGGACGGCAGCGAGTTGCCGGTGAAGGCACAGCCGGACGGTTCGTTCGTGGCGGGCCCCACGGTGGAGCCGGGCGTGCATTCCGTGCTGGGCGCGGACGGGAAGCCCGTGGCCGCGCTGGACTTCGCGGCCACGTTGGACCCTGCGGAGAGCGACCTGACGCGCGTGCCGCAGGACACGCTGACGGCCTACTTCGGTGAGGACACGGTGAAGGCCTCCACGGGAGACGCGGACAAGCCCTCGGTGCCACTGTGGACGTGGCTCATCCTGGCCGCATGCCTGGCGTTCTTCTTCGAAGGCACCCTGCTCCGGAAGTAGCCCCGCCCCGGGCGCGCTTTTCCAAAACCTGTCCGACTGTCGGACAGGTTTCCACAGCTCGGCTCGGCTGGAGCCCCATCCCCGCCGCGGCCTCTCAACCTGTCCAACTGCCCGACAGGTTTCCGACGCCCGGCCGTGACGAGCGCGGTCTCAGCCACGGTCCTCCTAACCGGGCCGACTGTCCGACAGGTTTCCGCAGCCCAGTCGGACCGGCGTCGGTCCTTCAAAACCTGTCCGACTGTCGGACAGGTTTCCGCAGCTCGGCTGGACCGGGCTGCCCACCCGGCCATCGGCCTCCACCAACCGGTCCGGCTGTCGGACAGATTCGGGTGGTGTGCCGCGGGCGGGGGCTCTGCCTGGAAGACCGGGAGCCGGCCCGCTTCGCGCCCTGACAGGCAGCCGACGCTCGGGATGCGCTCGCAGTGCCCCATGGGCGGCGGGCTCTGCCACACTGCGCGGCCGTGAGCCCTGCTTCCGCCCTCTATCGCGACTGCGCCCGCCTCTTCATGGTGGGCTTTCCTGGCACCCGCATCGACGCCGACCTCGCGTCGCTGATGGACGACGGCATCTACGGCGCCATCCTCTTCAAGCGCAACGTGGGCACCGCGGCGGAGACCGCGGCGCTGTGCCGTGACATCAAGACGCGCGCGGGCCGCCCTTTCATCCTGTCCGTGGACCAGGAAGGCGGCCGCGTGGCGCGCCTTCGCGGTGAGCCCTTCACGTCCCTGCCTCCCATGCGCGAGCTGGGACAGCGCGGCGACGAAGCCCTGGCGGAGCGCGTGGGCCGGCTGCTCGCGCACGAGCTGCGCGCCGTGGGCTTCGACTGGGACTTCGCGCCCGTGCTCGACGTGGACACCAACCCGACCAACCCCGTGATTGGCGACCGCAGCTTCAGCCGTGACCCGGTGGAAGTGGGCCGGCTGGGCGTGGCGCTCGCGAAGGGCCTGGAAGCCGGTGGCGTGGCGTCATGCGGAAAGCACTTCCCCGGCCACGGCGACACGACGACGGACAGCCACCTCACCCTGCCGAAGCTGCCGCACGACCTGGAGCGCCTGCGCCGCGTGGAGCTGGTGCCGTTCCAGGCCTTCGCGAAGACGGGCCTCGCGTCGCTGATGACCGCGCACGTGCTCTTCGACGCGCTGGAGCAGGGCGTCCCGGCCACCATGAGCCACCGCGCGCTGCACGACCTCTTGCGCAAGGAGCTGGGCTTCGACGGCGTGGTCGTCTCCGACGACCTGGAGATGAAGGCCATCGCGGACCACTACTCCGTGGCGGAGGCCGCGGTGCAGGGCACGCTCGCGGGCGTGGACCTGTTCCTCGTGTGCCACAAGGCGGACGTGCAGCGCACCGCCATCGAAGCGCTGGTGAAGGCGGTGGAGTCCGGCCGAGTCCCGCGCGAGCGCATCACCGAAGCGCACCGGCGCCTGGACGCGCTCGCCGCCCGCTTCGCGCACCCCGCCGAGGACCGGCTCGCCACGCTGGGCGACGCGGAGCACCGCTCGCTGGCCGAGGGCCTCGCCAGTGCCTTCACCGGCAAGGACCCCACGGAGGTCATGCTCGCGTCGCGCTAATCGACGGCGTGCCTGGAGCCCAGCTGGGAGCCCTGCCCCATGGGGCCCTGGAAGCGGTCCGCGCCGCCCCGGTCTCCGGGCACTGGCTCCTGCGGCGTGGTGAAGCCCGGCGCGCCAATCTGGTTCTGCTGGCCCTGGTGGGCTCCGCGAGCCTCCGCCTCCGGCTTCAGCGGCAAGCCCTTCGCGTCCGTGGGCGTGGCCGCTCCGGAGCCACCCGTTCCCGGCGGCGCGGGCTGCTGCGTGTTGGCGACGCCTTCGTAGGCGCCTCCCGTGCGCGGCATCGTGGGCTTGTCGCGGTTGCAGCCGGGGCCGACCAACGCGGCCGTCGCGGCGCACACCGCCACCAGCGTCCAGTGATGAAGTCTCTTTGAGTGCATGGCCTGCTCCCTCCAGAAGCCGTCATGGCCTCGACAGAAGGAGTGGCCACCCCAACGCCCCACCGGGAGTGGCGGGGCTGGAGCACGGACGCCCGCTGGCACGCTGGCCGGCGAGCGTCCCTGTACCGCCGTCCAACTACCGGTTCTGCAGGTAGATGGGCGGGCTGACGTAGGCGTAGGGCGCGTCGAAGCCGCGCGTGCCCTCGTTCGCCGTAGAGACGTTCCAGCCGCCCAGGCCGTCCGCCGCGGGCGAGTACATCGCCCCGCCCAGCACGCCATAGCGGTGCGCCATCATGCCGCCCGAGTCGTCCCACTTGGAGTTGTTGGACTTGCCCGCCGTGGCCGGCGTGCGCGGGTCGATGCTGGAGCCGATCTTCCCGATGGTGGAGTTGTAGCCCCGGTCCACCGTCAGCACGTGGGCGGGCAGCTTCGCGGCCGCGTCGCCGTGGTGCGCGTCAGCGGGGTTCTCATGCCCCTGCTGCTCGGCCACGTTGTAGACGGCCTCCGGCTGCGTCCCACGCTGCGCGAAGGCATTGCCTCGCGGCTCATCCGGCTGCCTGCCACCCGTCTCCGGCAGCCCACCACAGGCCGTGCCCAGCAGCACGCCCGCCGTCAGCGCCGCCGTCGCCATCCACCGCTGAATGCCTCGCTCGCGCATGTTCATCGTCTCCGCCATTCCTGAGGAATGGTCATGCCGTCCTCGCCAACCACCGGGCATCCACCCGGGGGCTGGCCCTGCCGGCCGCCCGCTGTCCGGCCCGGAGGCCGGCAGGGCTTCATGGTGAACGGCCAGCCCCGCTCGGGGAGAGAGAGGCCAGCCACGGGCGCAGGCATACACGGTCCCGGCCTCCCTGTCCTGCCAGGAGTGCACCGGCGCCCGCCACCCACGCCCCCCGTCAGGCGCGAGTCCCCTTCCGGGCCGCGCTCTTCGCCGCCGGGGCCTTCTTCGCCGCCGGTTTCTTGACAGCCGCCGGCTTCGGCTCGGCCGCGGGGCCGCCCTGGACCGTGGACAGCACCTCCGCGACGTGGCCGGCCACCTTCACCTTGGGCCACACGCGGACGACCTTGCCGTCCGGGCCAATGAGGAAGGTCGCGCGGATGAGGCCCATGAACTTGCGGCCATAGAGCGACTTCTCCCCCCACACGCCGTACGCGTCCGCCAGCGCGTGGTCCGGGTCCGCCAGGAGCGAGAACGGCAGCCCCTGTTTCGTGGCGAACTTCTGGTGGGACGCGACGCTGTCCGGCGACACGCCCAGCACCACCGCGCCGGCCTTCACCAGCGCGGAGTGCTCGTCGCGGAAGTCGCACGCCTCCGTGGTGCAGCCGGGGGTCGCGTCCTTCGGGTAGAAGTAGAGGACGACGTGCCGCCCCTTGAACTGCGAGAGGGAGACGGTGGCGCCGCTCTGGTCGGGGAGCGAGAAGCCGGGGGCCTTGTCACCTGCTTGGGGCATGGGCATGCGTCGGCTCCATACCCAGACCCCGAGGGCTTCTCAACTCCACGCGCGCCGCGAGGACGTCAGTGCGCGGCCTCGCCCGGCGGATGGACCTCTTCGCCCGGCGGGTGACTGTTGGCCTCCAGCTTCACGAGCTCCGCCTGGCACTCATCCAGCGCGCCGCGCAGCAGCTTGCGCGTGGGCTCCGAGCGGGACTCGCCCATCTTCTTCGCGAGCGCTTCACACGCGGCGCGCTTGGCCTCCACGTCGCTGGCGCCCTTCCCCGTCGCGCCGGGCCGGGCCAGGGGCCGGGGCGGAATCTCCTCGCGCGCGGCCTTCAGCGCGGCCAGGCGCTTCTCGGCCTCCGGGCGGGCCTTGGAGTCCTTGGGGACGGCCTCGAACTGGGCGGAGACCTCCGTCCACGCCGGGTCCTGGGCGGAGAGCTTCTGGTTGATCAGCTCCTGGTAGCGGTCCTCGGCCTTCTTCAGCTGCTCCGGACCGGGGTCATTGGAGCAGCCCGACAGGGCGAGCAGTCCCGCGAGCAAGAGCGCGGCGGAGTGTCGGCGATGGGCAATGCGCATGGTGTAGGACGTCCTCCTGCTGGCCACAGGGTTAAACCACGGCTAGGGTGCGCCGTCGTGGCTCCCATCCTGCTCGCCTTCCTGCTCGGTCTGACCCAAGGCATGCTCCATGCGTTGGGGCCGGACCACTGCGCCGCCATGGCCACGCTCGGCACCCTGGGCGGCGGCCGGCGCCGTGTCGCCCTCATGACGGCGCTGCGCTTCGCGCTGGGTCACGCGGCCATGCTGGGCGGCATCGCGGCGGTGTGCCTCTTCGCGGGCGTGGGCCTGTCGGAGACCTTCGAGCGGTGGGCCGAGGTGTTCGGCGGCGCGGTGCTGGTGGCGCTGGCCGTCACCGCCCTGCTCTTCCCGCACAGCCTGGACCACGGCCACCCGCACCTGCCCGGCCACGACCGCGAGCCGCACGAGCACGTGCACACCGTGAGCACCGCCGCCGGCGCCTTCATGGCCGTGAGCGGTGTGCGGTCGCTGCTCATCGCGCTGCCGCCGCTCCTGGTGGGCGGAAGCATGAGCCTGTCCGCGTGGACGTACCTGCCCGGCTTCGCGCTGGGCATCCTCATCGGCATGGGCGCGGTGGGCCTGCTCTTCGCCGAGGGGCTGTCCCGCGCCAACGCGCGCATCAGCCTGTGGATCCAGCGCGGCGTGGCGCTGGGCTCCGGCGCGCTGGGCCTGTTCTGGATTGGCTCGCGGCTCGTCTGAAGTGACGCCGCGGCGCTCCTGCTACGAGCGCTTGTCCAGGATGCCCAGCGCCATCATGGACACCAGGAAGCCGTAGACGACGTGCTCCGGGCGGTTGGCGAACGCGAGCAGCTCCGCCACCACGCGGTTGCCGTCAATCTTGGGCAGCAGCTCCGCCTCCCAGCGCTCCAGCTCCACCTCGTTGAGGCCATAGGCGGGGGCGACGGCGGGGATGAGCCGGTCCTCGGGCTGGAGCAGGCGGCGCAGGCGCTCCGGCTTGTAGAGCTTCTTGATGCCCCGGACGATGAGGTTCGCCGGGTGCACGTCCAGCTTGATGGACTCCGCGGAGGCCTTCTCCTTGAAGCTCATCACGTACGTGCCCTCCTCCCAGGAGAAGACCGAGTAGATGATGGCCTTCACCTGCTGGCCCACGTAGTACAGCCGCTCCGTGTCCTTGAGCAGGCCGCGCTCCACCAGCACGTCGCCGGTGCGCCGGTGGCTCTGCGCGGCGACGGCGGACGCGTCCTGGAGCTGCTCGGGTTTGATCTTCCCCACGCGCACCAGGAACTGCCCGAAGCGGTCCGCCAGCAGGTTGGAGAGCGCGAACACCGGGGTGCCGTTCTCGAAGTAGACGACCTTCTTCACCTTGCCGCGCTGCACGCCCAATTCGCCCGTCTCGCGGGACAGGTAGAAGGCGGTGAGCAGCGACGGGAGGTTGTCCCTCAGCTCACCCCGGCGGCTGCCCGGAGCGCCCGCGCCCACGGGCAGCGGATCCGGCGGGCGGCCCGGCGTGGGGGGCCGCACCTGGGTGGTGGACACCTTCTGCATGGGCGTGGCGGTGAGGTTGGCGCCGCGGATTTCGGCCGTGAGGTTGCCGCCGCCGGTGACCTTGATGCGGCCGGTCAGCTCCATGACGTCCTGCGGGCCCTCCTCCTCCACGTCGATGTCCAGCTCCACCTCGAAGGCGTCCTGCATGGAGGCGGCGGGGACCTTCTTCTCCGCGGGCAGCACCTTGGCCACCGCTTCCAGCAGCTTCTGGGCCTCGAAGGGTTTCTCGAAGTAGCCGGCGGCCTGGTACTTCTGGCGCGCCTCGGTGGCGTGCTTGCCGCCCTTGAAGACGCCGGTGATGAAGAGCAGCGGCAGCTGGGGGTTGTCCTTCCGCAGCGTGTCCGCCAGGTGGTAGCCCATCATGTCCGGCAACAGGATGTCCAAAACGGCACAGCCGGGCGGCTGGGCGCGGGCCGCCTCGATGGCCTGCTTGCCACGGCTGGCGCCCACGACCTCATACCCGGCGTCCTCGAACAGCTGCGTGAGGAGGGAGAGGAGCTCCTGGTTGTCGTCCACGACGAGGATTCGAGGCGCCATCGCGGGGGGACCGTAGCAGATTCAGGCCCCTGGGCGGCCAGCGTTTCCAGGGAACCCCGGAAGGCCGCCCGCTTCAGACGGTGGATGCAAGCGCCCCGCTGGGGCGTTAGGGTGGCGCCCGCCTCATGTCCTCCCTCTTCTCCCGCATCATCCCCCCGGCAGGACTCCTGGCCGGGCTGCTCCTGTTCTCCCCCCTGACGGTCCTGGCGCAGGAGGGCCCGCCGCCGGACGCGGGCCAGCCGGACGATCCCAACTCCCCGGAAGGGGACGACCAGACCGGGCGCGTGCCCACGGACTGCCGCAGCACCAGCGACTGCGCGCCGCGCTTCAGCTGCAACTCGGGCAAGTGCAAGTACACCGGCATCCGCCAGGCGGAGACGCAGGGCTGTCTGCTGGGGCCACAGGCGGCGCTGATGGTGCTGGGCGTGGCCGCCGTGGCAGGCTCGCGGCGCCGCCGGTAGCCGGCGGGGCCATCAGACCCACACTCCCCACTCCCCCTCTCCACGGAGCGACGCGCGATGCGGCTGGGCCTGAAGGCGGACAACCTCCTGGAGCGGGTGGCGGACTTCCTCAACCTGGCGCCGCAGCCCTTGGCGCATGCGTTCTTCGGGATGATGGCGTCGCGCACGCTGATGGCCGGGGCCCGGCTGGGCGTCTACGCGGCGCTGGCGGACGGCGCGGCGACGGCGGAGGCGCTGGCGGCGCGGCTCAAGACGAGCACCGAGGGCATGCGGGCGCTCCTGGAAGCGCTCATCGCCTGCGAGGTGGTGGAGCTGCACCGGGGCCGCTTCCGGCTGGCACCCCGGGCGCGGCGGTGGCTGGACCCGCGTTCGCCGCAGTCCATCACGGCGTTCCTGGAGTTCAACTACGCGCAGTGGGACTGGTGGGGGCAGCTGGAGAACGCGGTGAAGAGCGGGCAGTCGGTGGACATCCACCAGTTCGCTCCGGACGACCCGCGCTGGCGCGACTACATCCAGGCCATGTACCAGCTGGCGCGGCTGGCCTCGCCGGAGGTGGCGGCGAACATTCCCCTGCCCCGCGGGGCACGTCACCTGCTGGACCTGGGGGGCGCGCACGGCTGGTACGCGGCGGAGCTGTGCCGGATGCACCGGGGCTTGAAGGCCACGGTGGTGGACCTGGAGGGCAGCGTGCGCGTGGGGCGGGACATCATCGCCCAGGCGGGGCTGTCGCACCGGGTGACGCACAAGGAAGGGGACGTGCTGCACGCGGAGCTGGGCGGGCCGTATGACGGCGTGCTGCTGTTCCAGGTGATGCACCACCTGACGCCCGCGCAGAACGTGGCGCTCCTGAGGCGCGTGCGCGGCGCCATGGTGTCGCGGGGCACGCTGGCGGTGCTGGAGTACCTGCGCGAGGAGCGGGAAACGGCAGGCACGTCCGCGCCGCTCATCGGGCTGCACTACTTCCTGACCTCCGGAGCGGCGTCGTACACGCCCGCGGAGGTCGAGGGCTTCCTGGATGACGCGGGTTTCAAGGTGCAGAGCACGCGGCCCATCCGGCATCTGCCCCTGCAGACGTTGATCATCGCGCAGCCGGACTGACGGTCCGGAGGCCTGCTTGTCAGACGGTGCTGCTAACCCCACACTTCGGGCATGGCCTATGGCGCGAAACCCCTCGAAGGTCCGGCGACCTTCGCTGACATCGAGGCCCTGCCCGAGGGCGTGGTGGGCGAGATCATCGATGGGACGCTGTATACGCAGGCACGGCCGCGTGCCGCGCATGGCTATTTCGAGTTCAGGCTCCTCCGGGAGCTTGATGAGCCTTTTCAATTAGGTGAGGACGGACCGGGCGGCTGGTGGATCATGTCCGAACCCGGCATCCGGGTGGGTGGCTCTCCGGAGTTCATCCCGGACCTCGCGGGTTGGCGGCGCGAACGGGTACCCCTGATGCCCAATGGGCAGTGGACGGATGTCCCGGACTGGGCCTGCGAGATCCTGTCGCCGTCCACTCGGGCGTACGACACGCGCATCAAGCGGCCGTTCTATGCGCGCATCGGCATCAAGCACCTGTGGTTCGTGGACCTGGATGCTCGCACGCTCACCGTCAGCGAGCTGCGGGACGGGCTCTGGGTAGAGGTCGGCGTCTACGGCGAGGAGGATGACCTCATCCGCGCCCCGCCCTTCGAGGAGCGGGACCTGCGGCTGGGCTGGCTCTGGAAGTCACTTCCGCCTCCGGGCTGACGCGGCCCGCTCGCGCTCCAGTTGGAGTTCTCGCTCGACGACCTCGCGGTGGAACTTCGCGAAGTTCACGGGCTCCATCAGACGCAGGCCCGGGTTCGGACCCGCGTGTTCGAGGATGGCGTCCAGCGCGCCCAGTGCCTCCGGCAGGAACTCCTCCTGGAGCAACACGAGCGCTCGCCCCATGAGGGCGGTGGACACCAGGGCGCGGATCCTCGGGTCCGGGTCCTCGCAGTGGCGCACGTCCACTTCGTCGAATGCCTCCAGCGCTTCGTCCACGTGCCCCAACCCCTGGAGCGCGATGGCCCGCCCCAGCATCACCGCCGCGGTCTGCTCCACCAGGAAGGGCTCGGGGCTTCCGTCGTATTCCTTCAGCAGCGCCTCGGACTGGCTCAGCGCCTCCTCGAAGCGCTGCCCCTGGTTGTGCGCGGCGATCACCGACGTCCGCGCCATCTCCACCGGAATGCGCAGGTCGGGCCGCTGCTGCGCGGACGCCTTGAAGCGGCTCAGCATCCGCTCCAGCCAGTTGCTGGCCATCTGTTCCCGGTCCAGCTCCAGGAGGACGCGCGCGCGGTACAACATCGCCCACGCGACGCCCTCCCACAGCTCGGGCCTGCGCGGACTCCAGAAGCGGCGCTCCACTTCATCGAAGTGGACCAGCGCCTCCTGGAGCATCCCCTTCTCTCCAATCGCCGCGCCCCGGTGCCCCAGCGCCCGCGCCACCTGGAGCTGGAGCTCCGGCACCTTCGACAGCGTGAAGCGCCGGTACACCTCGTCACAGAGCGGAATCGCCTCCTCCAGCTCCCCCGAGCGGATGCACGCGCGCGCCCGGTCCATCTTCGCCTTCGCCTCCTCAACGTCCGGCATCGGCCCGCCCATCCGTCCCCGGCGCCAACGGCGGCACGTCCCGGCCCTCGCCGAAGCCCAGCGCCCAGAAGCGCGGCCGCATCTCCTCCTTCAAGAGCAGCCGCAGCAGCAGGTACTTCGCTTCGTCCTGGCCGTCCCACGCCATGGGGAAGGTGCCGTAGTGCATCGCCACGGACGTGCTCGAACTCAGCACGCGGTGCGCCTTCAGCGCGTCCTCCGGCCCCATGTGCACCGGGTGCAGGACGCGCGGACGGAACGCGCCAATGGGCAGCACCGACAGGCGCATGGGCCCGAAGCGCTCGGCGATGCGGTCGAAGTGTGGTCCCAGCCCCGTGTCACCCGCGAAGAGCACCGGGCCTCCGGACGTCTCCAGCACGTAGCCCGCCCACAGCGTCTCCTCCTGGTCCGTCAGCCCCCGGTTGGACCGGTGCTGCGCGGGCACCGCCCACACCTTCAACCCCTGTGGTCCGCCCTTCGCGGCCTGCCACCAGTCCAGCTCCTCCACGCGCTGGAAGCCCTCGTCCAGCAGCAGCTCGCGGTTGCCCAGGCCCACGAGGAAGAGCGGGTGGTGCGCGGCCTCCAACTGCCGCAGCGTGGGCAGGTCCATGTGGTCGTAGTGGTTGTGGCTCACCACCACGACGTCGATGGGCGGCAGGTCCTCGAAGCGGATGCCCGGAGGCCGCACGCGCCTGGGGCCCACGAAGGACACGGGGCTCGCCCGCTCTGAATAGATGGGGTCCGTCAACACGTTCACGCCGTCCGCCTGCAGCAGCACCGTGGCGTGGCCGATGAACGTCACGCGCAGCTCGCCCGGGCCCACGCGCTCCGGCGGCTTGGGGCCCGCGGGCTCATCCACATAATCACGCCACGGGCCGCGCCTCTCCTCCATCACGGCGGCGATCAACGTGAGCGGAGACAGCTTTGGCGCGTCGCCGATGTTCTGGAACGACTCGCCGTCGAAGTGGTCCGTCACCGGGCCTCGGTGCACGGTGCCGGCGAAGCAGCCGGTGAACAGCGCCAGGGCCAGCACGGGCCACAGCCGCGTCACTTGATGACGATGGTCCAGTCGCATTCGAAGGGCTCTCCGTCGAGGGTGGGCAGCGTGTAGCGCGAAGCCTGGATGCTGCCGAGCGCCTGCGCCAACAGGTCCGGAGGTAACGTCGCCTCGCGCACCTCGCACTGCTGGGGCACGCCGCCCTGCACCAGCCGGCACGTCACGCGCACGTGGTGCTTGCGGCCCTCGCGCCAGTGCTCGAAGGCCTCCTGGAACACGGGGTCGTCCGGCGGACCGCCGCGCACGCGCCGGGGTTCCCTCACGTGCTGGGCCAGCCACGAGCAGGCGTCCTTCACCTGTCCGTCGCACGCCTTGCCCATCAGGGACAGCGCGCGCAGCCGCTCCGGGCCTCGCGCGTTCGTGGCCAGCAGGGTGAGCGCCTGGTCGAAGCACGTCTTCGCCGTGCGCACCGTGCAGTCCTCCGTGGCGGCCGGAGGCGTGCCCGAGGCGAAGGCGCCCACGGGCGCGGGGCGCATGCGGTCCTCCGTCACTCGCGCGGGGTCGCTGCGCCGCGGCCCGCATGCGGACAGCAGCACCAGCGACAGGAGGAGGGAGCGCCAGGTCATGGCGCCATCGTAGACGGCTCGCGCCCGGGAAGGGATGTCAGTGCTGAGCGGTGGCCGGGGCCTCGTACAGCCACGTCAGCGCCGGCGCGCGGCCTCCAGGGCCCGGGCCAGGGTGCGGGTGCCTTCCCGGAGCGCGTCCGGACGCACGCCACCGAAGCCGAACACGAGGCCTGCGTCCCTGCGCCTGCCCAGGAAGTAATCGGACAGGGCCGCGACCTCCACGCCCAGGCGCGCGGCCTCGTCGCGGACGCGCAGGTCGGACAGCGGCGCGGCGAGGGACGCGCACAACTGCATGCCCGTGTCACACGGACGTGGCGCCAGGACGCCCGAACATTCAGAGACCAGCGCATCCACCAGGGCTTCACCGCGCTCGCGGTAGGCCGCGCGCATGCGGCGCAGGTGACGGGCGAAGTGCCCCTCCGCGAGGAACCCGGCGAGCGCGGCCTGTTCCATCATGGAGGCCGGCGCGGATCCGGCGGCGCGCGCGGCGGAGAAGAGGTCCACGAGCGAGGGCGGCACGACGAGGAAGCCCAGGCGCAGGCCGGGGAACATCGACTTGCTGAACGTGCCCACGTAGACGACGCAGCCCGCGTCATCCAGTCCCTGGAGCGCGGTGAGCGGGCGGCCCCGGTGCCGGAACTCGCTGTCGTAGTCGTCCTCGATGATCAGCGAGCGGGTGCGCCCGGCCCACTGGAGCAGCGCCATCCGCCGCGCCAGGCTCAGCGTGACGCCCAGCGGGTACTGGTGCGAAGGAGCCACCAGCGCCACCCGCGCCCGAGGCGCACGCGCAAGGCCCGCCGCCACGTCGAGCCCGTCTCCATCCACGGGGATGGGCACCGGACGTCCTCCGGCGGAGAGCACGGCGCGACGGACGCCGGGATAGCCGGGGTCCTCCACCCAGACGGAGTCACCCGGGTTCAGCGCGAGCCGGAGGACTTCATCGAAAGCCTGCTGGGTGCCCGCCGTGATGAAGACCTGCTCCGGGGAGCAGCGCACGCCTCGCGACACGGACACATGGGTGGAGATGGCTTCGCGCAGCGGCGCATGGCCCGAAGGGTCCCCGCCGTCGAGCAGGCCCGTGCTCGCGCGAGCATGGACGCGGGACACCGTGCGGGCCCAGAGCGCGGTGGGGAACAGGTCCAGCGCGGGCACACCGGGCCTGAAGGCACGAGGCGCGGCGCCCAGACGCGGTGCACCGACTGGCGCGGCCTTCGGCATCCGAGTGGAGGCAGCGAGCCGCGGCCCTCGCGACGAACGGTTCACCAGACTCCGGCTCCGGTCTTCGAGCGGACCGGGCAGCTCCGGTGCGACGCGGGTGCAGGAGCCCGCGCGGGCCACGAGGTAGCCCTCCGCAGTGAGCGCATCCAGCGCCTGGAGGACGGTGCTCCGGGCCACGTCCAGCTCGGTGGCGAGCTGCCGGGAGGACGGAAGCCGCAGCCCGGGCGCCAGCGCTCCGGCGAGGATGCGCGCGCGGATGCCCTCGAAGAGCTGTTCGTGGAGCGGCGTGGGGCTTCGCGCGTCGAGCCGCAGAAGGAGCGAGGACGCGACGCCGGTGGAGGTCTTCAACTGGTAGGGCCGACTCTGGTGGAAGTGGTCTTCATGACCCTACCAGTTCCCTGGCAAGGATGGGCCTCATGCCGCCCCAGCCCTCCTGCTGCTCGGTCTTCGAGCTGCGCCAGTACACGCTGCATCCCGGTCAGCGGGACGTCCTCATCTCGCTCTTCGACCGGGCCTTCATCGAGTCGCAGGAAGCCACCGGCATGCACATCGCCGGTCAGTTCCGCGACGAGGACCGTCCGGACCGGTTCGTGTGGATGCGAGGCTTCCGCGACCATGGTGGACTCCGACAACGTCCTGCTCTTGCGGCCGGTCACCCAGCTCCCGACCGAGCCCGCGGAGAACACCTTCCCCACCCTGCCCGTGCGCACGGGCGCCGCTCCAGCCGTGGCTGAGCGCCCCGCTCGAACACCTGACGTTGTCCCCCACCGCGCGCTCCGAGCTGCGCTGACTGTCTCTCCGAAAGGACTCACCCATGAAGCCTCTTCCTCCCCTGCCCACGGGCGACGTGCACGACTTCGACTTCCTCATGGGCGAATGGACGTGCGTGAACCGGAAGCTCAAGCAACGGCTGGTGGGCAGTGACGACTGGGACGTGTTCACGTCCAGGATGCGCTGCCAGCCCCACCTGGGCGGCCTGTCCAACGTGGAGGAGACCGTCTTCGAGCGGGGCTTCTCCGGCATGGCGCTGCGCCTGTTCGACGCGAAGGAGCGCCGCTGGTCCATCCACTGGATCGACAGCCGCCACGCGGTGCTCCAGCCGCCCGTGCACGGAGGCTTCACCGGAGACCATGGCCGCTTCCATGGCGAGGACACCGAGGGAGGCCGTCCGGTCCAGGTCGTGTTCCATTGGACGCGCCAGGGCCACGACCGGGCACGGTGGGAGCAGGCCTTCTCCCTGGACGGTGAGACCTGGGAGACCAACTGGGTGATGGAGTTCACCCGCGTGACAGCCAACGGATGAACGCCTCCGTGGCTGGACCTCCCACAAGCGTCTCTGATTGAGTGCGTTCATGCGCCAACTGCTCGCCGTCATTCCGCTGTTCGCTCTGACTGGCTGTTCCTATGTGGGCATCGGCTCCACTCCAGGGACCCGGCTGGGCAGCACGTCCAGCACGCAGCCCGTGTCCATCCGGGTGGGCAAGACGGAGTCCGAGCCCCTCAAGACGCCGGAGGCCGAAAAGTCCTCCACCGCCGAGGCCTCGGACGATCCCGGCGCGACGCAGTAGCGGCTCGCGGGATTGTGAACGGAGTGTGGCCGCATCACCATGGAGGACTTCGCCGCGGAAGGGCCCGTGTCCAAGCCCGCGCCGGCGTCTCCCCTGCCCCGCACGGACTTCGTCGCGCGCAAGGACGCGGAGTCCTACGCCATCGCGCTGGATGCCCACGGCAAGCTGAACTGGGAGTCCGGCGCCATCGATGACGACCACCTCGTCGTCGTGCTCACCGAGTCCGTTCCCGACGCGCACCTCGCCCACCTGCGCGAGCGCGGCGTCTCCTATCTCTTCGGCGGCAAGCAGGACATCGACTTCGCCCGCGTGCTGGAGAAGCTCGGGGACACCTTCGGCATCCAGCGCGTGCTGCTGGAGGGCGGCGGCGGCATCAACGGGTCCTTCCTCGGCGCGGGCCTCATCGACGAGGTGAGCCTCCTCATCCATCCCACCGCCGACGGCCTGACCGGCACGCCCACCCTCTTCGACCGGCCCCAGGGCTCCACGGGCGCGGGCGCCGCGCTGGAGCTCACGCACGTGGAGCGCCGGGACTCCGGCATCGCGTGGCTCCGGTACCGCGTGAAGCGCTGAAGCGGCCTTAGTTGCGCAGCAGCGTGGCGGACTCGTAGAGGCTCTGCTGCTGGAAGACGCCCGCGGCGGAGGTGTCCTTCTCCAGCTTCTCCTGCACGCCCTTGGGCAGCTGCGCGTAGAGGTCCTGGCCCAGCAGGCCTTCAATCTGGTCCACCGGCACGCGCGACTCCTGGAGCAGCGGGAGGATGTCCTCCTTCTTGGACGGGCCCTCCGCCTTGTTCGGCACCATGTACGCGAACATCGACAGGTTGCCGTTGGGCAGCTCCAGCAGCACCGTCTTGAAGTTGTGCGTGGGGACCGCGATGCGCCGGTCCTCCTTGGAGCCCGTCGTCTGGAGGGACTCGGGCGGCAGCGGCTTGCCCTTGTCGTCCAGGTACAGGTTGCCCGTGACGATGTAGGCCTTGCCGCCGGTCTCCTTCACCATCTCGGACACGCCGCGCTCCAGCGTGCGCCACACCTGCTGGTTGTGGTTGCCGTGCTGGGGCGCGATGTTGCTCATGAGGTGGCTTTCGTTCATCGCCGCCTGCGTGGGCGAGTCCTCGGCCGGCTTCATGTGCCCCCGGTCGAAACCGGTGTTGTTGTAGTCGGCGTCCACCACGCCGCCCTTCAGCTCCGGGTCGCGCACGAAGGTGCTGTCCAGCCGGCTGACGTCCGCGGGCGTCTCCTTCACGTCCGCCGCGGACAAGAGGTAGCTCACGAACGTGGGCACGTTCTTGTCCGTGTCCATCAGCGTGCGCGAGTAGTCCTTCACCAGGTTCAGCCCGGGCGTCGCGCCGCTTCCGCCCACGCCCTGGAGCGGATCCACTTCGCCGGCCACTTCCGCCACGCGGCTCTGGAAGGCGGCCATCTGCTGATCCGGCACCCACTGCGTGTTCGCGGCGGTGCCCGTGCCCTTGGCCTGGTTCGCCTTGGACGCGTTGATGTAGGCCGTCAGCTCGTCCGCGGACAGCTGCCCGTCGCCGTTGCCGCCCAGGAGGTCCGCGCGCTTCGCCACGGACTGCTGCCAGGGGCTGTCGAAGCTGTCCACGGACGCGGCCTGCGCGCCGCCCTGGAGCTTCGCGTCGAGCGCCGCGCGCTGCTGCTGGAGCGCCGTGGAGGTGAGGAACTGCGCGTCGGTGGGCGCGGAGAGGTAGGACTCCAGCTCCGCCGCGGACACCTGGCCGTTCGCGGAGCGGCTTCCGTCCGCGCCCTCGTCCGCCGCTTGGAGCAGGCGCCCCTGCCAGCTCTCATCCGTCCAGCCGAACTTCTGCTGGAGGTCGGAGATGGCCACCTCCTTGGTGGCGGAGCGCTTCCAGCTTCCCCCCGTGGGCGCCACGACGTTGGCGGCGGGGGCGTCCGCTCCGGCGGGCACCGCGGTGTTCGCGGGCGAGGAGGTGGGG
>NZ_RAWL01000013.1:0-46865 GCF_003668885.1 Corallococcus sp. AB049A
GCGGTGGGGCTGGGCGCGCTGGCGCTCCAGGTGGTCCTGGGACTCACCGGCGTCGTCACGCCCGGCGGGCTGCTCATCCTGCAGGGGCTCTTGACCCTGCTGACCCTGACCGTGCTGACGGTTGCCTCCGTGGGCTCTCCCCTGTATCGCGGAGCCCTGGCGCTGCTGACCGTGGTGTCCGGGATCGGGTTGGGGATGGTGCTGGTGCCGGACGTTCCGGCGGGTTGGGCAGCCGGATTGGGCGGGCTGGTGGCCGCCTTCCTGGCTGCCCTGCGCAAGAGCTGACCGCCAGGACCCGAAACGGATGTCAGAGGGGTGGACTAGGGTCTACCCATCGCGTACTAAAAGCGCGTTCAGGTGGACCGGGGTGGTCCACTCTTCCAAGGAGCGACGAGAAATGGCCGTGAATCAGGAGAAGGAAAAGGCGATCGAGCTGGCGCTGGCGGCGGTGGAGCGTCAGTTCGGCAAGGGGTCCATCATGCGGCTCGGCAACGACGAGCCCATGATGAAGGACGTCCAGGCCATTTCGACGGGGTCCACTTCGCTCGACATCGCCCTGGGCGTGGGCGGCGTGCCGCGCGGACGCATCATCGAAATCTTCGGGCCGGAGTCCTCCGGTAAGACGACGCTGTGCCTCCACATCGTCGCGGAGGCGCAGAAGAAGGGCGGCGTGTGCGGCTACATCGACGCGGAGCACGCGATGGACGTGGGCTACGCGCGCAAGCTGGGCGTGCGCACCGACGACCTGCTCCTGTCCCAGCCGGACACCGGTGAGCAGGGCCTCGAAATCGCGGAGATGCTGGTGCGCTCCGGCGCCATCGACGTGCTGGTGGTGGACTCGGTGGCCGCGCTCGTGCCGAAGGCGGAACTCGAGGGCGAGATGGGCGACGCGCACATGGGCGTGCAGGCCCGCCTCATGAGCCAGGCCCTGCGCAAGCTCACGGGCACCATCTCCAAGAGCCAGACGTGCGTCATCTTCATCAACCAGATCCGCATGAAGATTGGCGTGATGTTCGGCAACCCGGAGACCACCACGGGCGGCAACGCGCTGAAGTTCTACGCGTCGCAGCGCATGGACATCCGCCGCGTGGGCGCCATCAAGAACGGCGAGAACGTGGTGGGCAGCCGCACCCGCGTGAAGGTCGTGAAGAACAAGGTCGCGCCTCCCTTCAAGGAGGTGGAGTTCGACATCATGTACGGCGCGGGCATCTCGAAGGAGGGCGACCTCATCGACCTGGCCTCCAACGAGAACATCATCGAGAAGAGCGGCAGCTGGTTCTCCTTCAAGGGAGAGCGCATCGGCCAGGGCCGGGAGAACGCGAAGGAGTACCTGCGCGAGCACCCGGAGACCTACAAGGAGGTCGAAAGCCTGGTGCTGGAGAAGTACGGCATCGGCAAGACGGCCGGTGCGGCGGCGGCCCCCGCGGCGGAAGCGGCCGAGCCCGCGGAAGGCGAGAAGCGCCCCCGCGTGAAGGCCGTGAAGTAGCCGCAAGAGCGTCTCTGGCGGAACGCACCGCCGCGCACCTCCGGGGGGAGCGGCGCGGCGGCTGAAGCCGAGAGAAGGGGCCGGTCCCAGGGCATGGGGCCGGCCCTTTTTTCTTCACCATGAGAGGGATTGAGCGCGTGACGCGCACGGTCATCACCGGACCGTGGCCGGGATGTTTCGTGCTGGACGAGGAGCGCCTCTAGACTTCGCGGCCTGGGAGCCCCTTCACCCCTGCTCCCCGCTGGAGTCCAACGCCTTGTTCAACCCCTTCAAACGCCGCACGTTCCTGCAAGCCGTGGTTGCTGTCGCGGCGACGACGACCTTTGGATGCTCCGACGACGACTCGACGGACGCGTCGGCTGGCTCGCCCTACTTCCCGCAGTCGCTGGCGTCGGGAGACCCGCGTCCGGACAGCGTGGTGGTGTGGGTTCGCGTGGAGGACAAGGACCGCGCCGGGGACGACCTGCCCCTGCGGCTGGAGGTCTCCCCGACGGAGGACTTCAAGACGCTGGTGCTGGACAAGAAGGACCTGACGGCGCGGGCGGAGCATGACCACGCGGTGAAGGTGAAGGTCACCGGCCTGTCCGCGCGCACGACGTACTACTACCGCTTCTCCTACGAGAAGGACGGCCAGAAGCACACCACGCGCACCGCCCGCACGCGCACCGCGCCGGCCTCGGGGGACGACGTGCCGGTGAAGTTCGTCTTCGCCAGCTGCCAGGACTTCATTGGCCGCTACTACAACGCCTGGCAGCGGCTCTTGCAGCTGGACGAGGACCTGGACTTCGTCGTGTTCCTGGGCGACTACGTCTACGAGACGACGGGCGACACGTCCTTCCAGTCCGGCGAGGGCGGCCGGGCCGTGCGCTTCAGCGAGCCGGAAGGCGCGCTGCCGCAGGGCACGGGCATGACGGCGTTCCTCGCGGCCAACTCGCTGTCCAACTACCGCGACCTCTACAAGACGGTGCGCACGGACAAGCAGCTGCAGGCGGTGCACGAGCGCTACCCGTTCATCATCGTCTGGGACGACCACGAGTTCTCCGACGACTGCTGGCAGGACGTGGCCACGTACGAGGACGGCAAGAAGGACGAGACGCAGCGGGACCGCAAGCTCAACGCGGAGCAGGCCTTCCTGGAGTACATCCCGCTGGACACGGTGCAGTCGCCCGAGGGCGCCATCGACGTGGCCAGCGAGCCGCGCTTCCCGAACTCGCGCATCTACCGTGACTTCGAGTACGGCAAGCACCTGAAGCTGCTGGTGACGGACTACCGCAGCTACCGGCCGGACCACCTCATCCCGGAGGACGCGTATCCGGGCGGCGTGGTGCTGGACGAAATGCTGCTGGGCGCGGCGCTGCAGGGCCAGCCGGACGCGGTGAAGCAGACGTTCCAGGCGGACGCGTTCGCGTACGTGGACATCGACGACCCGGCGTACGCGGCCCAGAAGCAGGTGCTCCAGGGCGTGTACCTGAGCCAGGCGAAGGCCGCGGGCCTGACGGACAAGGACGCCGCGGAGAAGATGGCCGCGTGGGTGAAGGGCCCGCTGGCGCTCTTCTACGTGAACCAGGTGCTGGCGGCGGTGAAGAGGGAGCTGGTGATTGCGCCGGCGGGCAAGCCCCGGGGCCTGGCGTACGCGCACATGGGCAAGGCGGCGCTCTTCAACATCCAGGGCTCGCGCTACGTCGTGGTGAAGGACACGTTCGACCTGTTCGCGGCGGTGAACTTCCAGCTGTCCAAGGGCAAGAGCGAGGACGTGTTCGGCCCGGAGCAGGAGGCGTGGTTCCAGCAGACGCTCGCCACGGCGACGAACACCTGGAAGATGGTGGTGAGCTCCACGTCGCTGTCGGCGCTCATCTGGGACTTCCGGCAGCAGGCGGACATCACGGACCCGACGCTGCGCCAGCGCTTCTACTTCAGCGTGGACCAGTGGGACGGCTTCCCCACGAAGAAGAAGGTGATGCTCAACGCGCTGAAGAAGGACGTGTCGAACACGGTGTTCATCTCCGGCGACATCCACGCGTCGTTCGCGTCGGTGGAGGAGGGGGTGCCCACGCTGACGGCGCCGGCCATCACCTCCGGCTCCATCAAGAGCCTGGCCAGCCTGGCGCTGATTGGCGCGGGTTACGCCACGGGCGCGCCGGTGTACCAGCACGCCGTGACGGAGATGGACCAGACGCTCATGAAGTCCAACCCGGGCCTGCGCTTCGCGGACACGGACTCGCACGGCTTCGTGGTGATGGAGGTGAAGGCGGACGAGACGCTCGCCACCTTCCACCTCATCCCGGCGGGCGAGGTGGCCAAGGACTACTCCAAGCGCGCGGACGGCGAGCTGGAGGCGAAGTTCACCGCGAAGACCTTCCGCGTGAAGAACAGCGACATCCAGCCGGCCTGAGCGGGCCGTTGAGGATGTGAAGCGAAGGGCCGCGTGGGAGGGCTTCCCGCGCGGCCCTTTTTCATGGGCGGCGCGTCTCTGGGAGGCGCGCGCGGACCGGGGTATAGACGGGCGCCATGCACGTCTATGCCGCCGCGTTGGCCCAGGAGCTGGGCATCAAGCCGGAGCAGGTGGACCGGACCCTCGCACTGCACGAGGAGGGAGGCACGGTCCCCTTCATCGCGCGCTACCGCAAGGAGGCCACGGGGGGGCTGGACGAGGTTCAGATCCAGTCCATCCTGGACAAGGCCTCGGAGCGCGCGGAGCTGGACGGGCGGCGGGACACCATCCTGCGCAGCATCGAGGAGCAGGGGAAGCTGACGCCGGAGCTGTCCAGGGCGCTCCAGGCGGCGCGCACGCGCGCGGAATTGGAGGACCTGTACCTGCCGTACAAGCCCAAGCGCCGCACGCGCGCGGCCATTGCCCGGGAGAAGGGGCTGGAGCCGCTGGCGGATCTGGTCTGGAAGCAGGAGGGCCAGCGCGGGGAGAACCTGGACGCGCGCGTGAAGCCCTACGTGAACGCGGACAAGGGCGTGGCGGACGTGGCGCAGGCGCTGGCGGGGGCTCGGGACATCTGCGCGGAGCGGGTGGCGGAGGACGCGAAGCTGCGCCGCGAGGCCCGTGACCTCTGCACGCGGCGGGGCACGCTGCGCTCGGACGTGGTGCCCGCGAAGAAGGGCGAGACGACGAAGTTCGAGAACTACTACGGCCACGAGGAGCCGCTGTCCCAGGCCCCGTCCCACCGCGTGCTGGCGCTCTTGCGCGGGGAAGAGGAGGGCGTGCTGAAGGTGAAGCTGGGCCTGCCCGACGATGAAGTGAAGGGGCTCTTCAGCTCTCGCGTGGTGACGCGGCCGCAGTCGCTGTTCGCGGGGGAGTTGCGCGCGGCGGTGGAGGACGGGTGGGACCGGCTGATGGGGCCGTCGCTGGAGTCGGAGCTGCGCGCGGAGCTGAAGGAGCGCGCGGACAAGGGCGCCATTGGCGTGTTTGGAGAGAACCTGCGGCACCTGCTGCTGGCGGCGCCCGCAGGTGCTCGGGCGGTGCTGGCGTTGGACCCGGGGCTTCGCACGGGCATCAAGCTGGTGATGCTGGACGCGACGGGGACGGTGGCGGAGACGACGACGCTCTACTCGGAGCGGAGCGCGGACGAGCGGGCGCGCGCGGCGAAGCTGCTGGAGGCGGTGGTGCGCAAGCACAAGCCGGAGCTCATTGCCGTGGGCAACGGCACGGGCAGCCGGGAGGCGGAGGTCTTCACGCGCGACACGCTGAAGGCGATGGGCGTGCAGGTCCCGGTGGTGTCGGTGAGCGAGCAGGGCGCGTCCATCTACTCCGCGTCGGAGGTGGCGCGAGAGGAGTTCCCGGAGCTGGACGTGTCGCTGCGCGGGGCGGTGTCGATTGGCCGGCGCTTGCAGGACCCGTTGGCGGAGCTGGTGAAGATCGACCCGAAGAGCATCGGGGTGGGGCAGTACCAGCACGACGTGGACCAGGGGCTGTTGAAGAAGAAGCTGGGCGAGGTGGTGGACTCGTGCGTGAACGCGGTGGGCGTGGACGTGAACACGGCGTCACCGCAGCTGTTGGAGCACGTGTCCGGCGTGGGGCCGTCGCTGGCGAAGAAGCTGGTGGCGCACCGGGCGGCGAAGGGGCGCTTCACGACGCGGCGGGAGCTCTTGAAGGTGAGCGGCCTGGGGCCGAAGACGTTCGAGCAGGCGGCGGGCTTCCTGCGGGTGCGCGGGCCGGAGCCGCTGGACTCGAGCGCGGTGCACCCGGAGCGGTACTCCGTGGTGGAGCGGATGGCGAAGGACCTGGGCGTGGACGTGGCGGCGCTGGTGGGGAACGCGTCGCTGGTGCGCCAGATTGAGGCGAAGCGCTACCTGGGGCCGGAACTGGGAGAGCTGACGCTGAAGGACATCCTGGCGGAGCTGGAGAAGCCGAGCCGCGACCCGCGCGGTGACTTCACGGCGCACGCGACGCGGGATGACCTGCGCACGCTGGAGGACGTGAAGGAGGGGATGGTGTTGCAGGGCGTGGTGACGAACGTGACGGCGTTTGGAGCGTTCGTGGACGTGGGCGTGCATCAGGACGGTCTGGTGCACGTGTCGCAGCTGGCGGCGCGCTTCATCAAGGATCCGTCGGAGGTGGCCAAGGTGGGCGACCGGCTGACGGTGAAGGTCCTGTCCGTGGACCTGGCGCGCAAGCGTCTGGCGTTGTCGGTGAGGGCGGTGCTGGAGGGTGGGGCGCCGCAGTCGAAGCCCGCGAGCGCACCGCCGCCGCAGCAGCAGCGGCCCGCGCAGAAGCCCGCGACGCAGGCTCCGCCGCAGAAGAAGCCGGAGCCGTTCAACAACCCGTTCTCGAAGCTGAGGCGTTAGGGAATTGATGCGCCAATGCTGATGACGAATTTCCGGGCGCCGGAGTTCAGGCGCTCTGGAGACTCCTTGCGTTCAATACGTCTCAAGTGCTCGTGCCCCTTGCTGACAGAGCTTGAGGCTTTGGCTGTTTGGTTTGCCGTCTGGTGGATAGACATTCTTGTGGCAATCGCTTGGAGACCCATCTCTTCATGCAGTCCTCCCTTGTGAGGCACCCGGCTCAATCCAACGGGAACAATAGCACTTGCGTGGGTTGCGTCTCCCCACCACCGAGATGACTTCCAATGCCAGCCGTGGTCAAGTCCATGGCTCTGCACCGGGGGCCTCGTGTACCACGTCTTCCTTTCACACAGCAGCGATGACAAGCCATCCGTTGAGGAGTTGGCTAGGCGGATGCGAGAGGAAGCGAAGCTTGAGCCCTTCCTCGACAAGTGGCACCTCATACCGGGCGCACCCTGGCAGCCGGCACTGGAGCGGGCGCTGGCTGACAGCGAGACCGTGGCCGTCTTCTTCGGCCCCTCGGGGCCTGGTCCCTGGCACAACGAGGAACTGCAGCTCGCGCTCATGCGTGCTGTCCAGCGCCGGGACGATTTCCGCGTCATTCCTGTCCTCCTGCCGGGGGCAAGTCCGGAGCAGCTCAGTGGCTTTCTGGGGCTGCGCACCTGGGTAGACTTTCGCGCGGGGCTCGACAGCGAAGCTGCCTTTTCTCGCCTCATCGCGGGGATCCAGGGCCGC
Organism: Corallococcus sp. AB049A; assembly: GCF_003668885.1. NCBI lineage: Bacteria > Pseudomonadati > Myxococcota > Myxococcia > Myxococcales > Myxococcaceae > Corallococcus > Corallococcus sp. AB049A. Next base: position 7,013 of record NZ_RAWL01000013.1, read on the forward strand.
GCTCCTGTTGGAGATGCCTTCTCCCTCCCGGATGAACCCGCTCCCTATCGGGGCCTGCTCGCCTTCGACGAAGCCCACAGCGAGTATTTCTTCGGCCGTGAACCCGACATTTCGCGCACCTTGGAGAAGGTGGTTCGCGAGCGGTTCGTCGCGGTGGTGGGGCCTTCCGGTTGCGGCAAGTCCTCACTGGTTCTGGGCGGAGTCCTGCCCAGAGTGAAGCAGGAGGGCAGGGCGCTGGGCTCCGGGGGGCGAACCTGGACGTTGCGCCCAGGGAATCGGCCCCTGCGTGCACTCGCGGACGTCCTGGCCTCAGGGGAGGCTTCTGGAGCGCAGCGGCTCGCCCTGGCCGACTCCCTCCACAAGCGCTTCCTGGAGAGCCCGGACGGGTTGGTCACGGCTCTCTCGACGCTCACTGCCGACAGCCCCGGCCCGTGCGTGTTGGTGGTTGATCAGCTCGAAGAACTCTTCACCCATGCCCCCGGCAAGCCAGGAACGGGAGAGGTAGAGCCGTTTGTCGCCAACCTGCGTGATGCGGTGTTTGAAGGCAATGGCACCGTGCACATCCTGGTGTCCCTGCGGTCCGACTTCTTCGACCGTTGCTTGAGTCTCCCGCTGCTGCGCGAACTCCTCCAGGACCGCGTGGTGTTGCTGGGCAGCCTGGGGGACGAGGCTCTGCGCGACATCATCCTTCGCCCAGCACACAAAGTAGGTGCCGACCTGGAGAAGGGCCTGCTCACATCCATCCTCAAGGATGTCTCCCGCGAGCCAGGGATGCTTCCTTTGCTGGAGGACGCCCTGGATCAGCTTTGGCGCAAGCGCAGTGGGGCCTGGCTCACCCTGGCTGCCTATGAGCACAGTGGAGGCATCTCCCAGGCCCTCCGGCTTCGCGCCGATGCCTGTTATCAGGCCCTGAAACAGGAGGAGCGCGAGGTGGTGCGGCTCATCCTGGTGCGCCTGACGTCCCTGGGGGAAGGCCGTGAGGATACCCGGCGCCGCGTGCCTGTCAGTGAACTCACCCTTCCAGGGATCCCCGAGGAGCGTGTTGACCGGGTGTTGCGGACACTCTCAGGAGCGGAAGCGCGGCTCATTGTAGTGGACCAGGGTAGCATTGAGGTGACCCACGAGGTGCTCATTCGCACTTGGCCCACCTTGCAGAAGTGGCTGGATGAGGACCGGCGAGCGCTGCGGGTCCAGCGCCGACTCTCAGAGGCTGCGGGAGAATGGCGGGAGAAGGGACGTGAGGACAGCTTCCTCTACCGCGGGGCCCGACTGCTCGACGCCGAGGAACTCTTCAAACAGAAGCCCCAACTGGTCAACCAGCTCGAGTCCGAGTTCCTGGGGGCGAGCATCCAGCTTCGCGAGCAGCAGAAGCGCGAGGAGGAGGCACGGTCGAAGCGGGAACTCAAGGCCGCACGTCGGCTTGCGCTCGTCCTTTCGATCGCCATCGCGATCGCCATCGGCGGTTCAGTTGTGCTCTACCATCAGTTCAGGCGAGCTGAGGAAAATAGCCAGCGAGCGGAACGTGAAAGTCGCGTCTCGTCCTCGCGCGAGCTGGTCTTGAGCGCGCTCCAGACGATTCCCGAAGACCCTCAGCGGGCACTCCTCCTCCTCCAGCAGGCTCAAGGCGCTGCGTCGGACGTCAATCTGCCAGTCGACAACCTTGGGGGCGCCCTCGACGCTTGGAGCATGGACCCCTGCGTGCTTGTCCTGCGGGGGCACCACGGTGTCCTCAAGAGTATTGCGTTCAGCCCTGACAGCTCACGTGTCCTCACTACCTCCTATGACAATACCGCGCGCCTGTGGGACGCCTCTTCTGGAAGACACCTGGTCACACTCCGGGGCCATACGAGTTCTGTAGATGCTGCCGCGTTTAGCCCTGACGGCTCGCAGGTCCTCACCGCTTCTTTTGACCGCACCGCGCGCCTGTGGGACGCCTCCTCTGGCAGACTTCTGGTCATTTTCCAGGGTCACCTCGGCCCCGTGGTGTCCGCCGCGTTCAGTCCCGATGGTGCGCGTGCACTCACCGTATCTTCTGAGGGCTCTGTGTATCTGTGGGAGGTTGCCTCCGGAAATCTCCTGGCCACTTTCCAGGCCCCCGCTGGCTGGGTGGTAGCCACCGCGCTCAGCTCTGACGGCCTGCGCATCCTCACTGCCTCCGCTGATCGCACAGTGCGCCTGTGGGAGGCCTCCTCCGGCAGACTCCTGGCCACTTTCCAAGGCCATACCAAGCCTGTGATGGCCGCTGCGTTCAGCCCGGACGGTTCACGTGTCCTCACTGCTTCTCATGACGACACAGCGCGCTTGTGGGAGGTCTCCTCTGGCAGACTCCTGGTCACTTTCCAGGGCCACACCAACTCCGTGGTGGCTGCCGAGTTCAGCCCCGACGGCTCGCGCGTCCTCACCGCTTCAAAGGACAACACTGCACGCTTGTGGGATGCCTCCTCCGGCAAGCTCCTGGCCTCGTTCCAGGGGCACACCCGCGATGTGAAGTCAGCCACATTCAGCGCCGACGGCGCGCGCGTCCTCACTGCTTCCGATGACAACACCGCGCGCGTTTGGGATGTCTCCGCCGGCAAGCTCCTGGCCACGCTCCAGGGGCACGCCGACGTCGTGAGGACCGTCGCTTTCAGCCCCGACGGTTCACGTGTCCTGACCGGATCCGATGACAGCACCGCGCGCGTTTGGGAGGCCTCCTCCGGCAAGCTCCTGGCCACGCTCCAGGGCCACACCTTCGTCGTGAGGGCCGTTGCGTTCAGCCCCGACGGCTCGCGCATCCTCACCGCATCCGGCGACAAAACCGCGCGCCTGTGGGAGGCCTCCTCCGGCAAGCTCCTGGCCACGCTCCAGGGGCACACCAAGCCCATTGAGGCGGGCGCGTTCAGCCACGATGGCTTGCGCATCGTCACGGCTTCTCATGACCAGACCGCGCGCGTGTGGGATGCTTCCTCTGGCAAGCTCCTGGCCACCCTCCAAGGCCATACCGGTGTCGTGGTGGCTGGCGCCTTCAGTCCCGACGGCTTGCGCATTCTCACTGCGTCTGTTGACGGCACTGCGCGCCTCTGGCCGAACTGGCGCTGGGAGCCAGAGTACTTCGCAAAGCTCGACGTGGGCCGCGCACTCACCTGCGAGGAGCGCCGCAGGTTCCTGCACGAGGAGAACGCTTGCTCCGAGGTGCTTGGAACTCCCGAATTGAGGACAGAACTCTCTGCTGGTGCGCCGGCACCGTGAACAGTCTGGAATGAATACGCTGCTTCCTCGCGCGACTGCATGAATACGTTTCACCAAGGTCGGCTGTCGGCCTTGACGCCCGCGACGCAGGCGCCGCCGCAGAAGAAGCCGGAACCGTTCAACAATCCGTTCTCGAAGCTGAAGCGCTGACCCGTGGCCTACATTCAAGACCTGACCCCTTGCAGCTACTTCCGCCAGTGGCAGTCGTCGCTCGCGGTGGGCTGGCTCGAAAGGGGGAACGCGTATCCCCGGGGTACCGTGGACGAGGCGTTCTTCGCGGCGTTGTTCCGGCTGTGTGTGAATCCCTGGCGACCCCCAGTTGTTACTGCGGGCTTCCACCGGTGCACGCTGTGTCAGTTCACGGGGCTGAACGCGGCCATCTCCTACAAGGGCGCGCACGTTTCGCTTGGGACGGAGAACGTCCTCATCCCCGGGGAGACAAAGGTCTTCATCGCTCCGACGATGATCCTCCACTACATCGACGCGCACGAGTACGTGCCGCCCAGGGAGTTCCAGGAGGCGGTCCTCAAGTGCCCGGAGATGCGCTCCATGGCCTATCTCAAGGCCATCAAGGCCCGGGGAATCTCGCTCTCCGCCTTCTCCCAATGAAAGACCCATGGGTTCGCGACCTGACCGGAGTTCTTCGGGGACTCTTGAAGAAACCAGCCGTCCCGGTTCTGGATATCGAGTGGTTGCTTGCTCGATGCGATGACACCCTGCAAGCCCAGGGGCCACTGCGCGACGCATCCGTCGAGCAACTCGTCAAGGATGTCCGAGCCTTCGAAGCCGAGTTCCCCGCGTTCCCGAAGCTGATTCGCTGAGCGCGGACGTCATTCCGCAGGCACGTCCCAATACGTCTCCAACGCTTGGGACCAATGTCGCTTGGCGATAGGTGAAGCTTCCGCATCCCTCATCCGGATGAGGAACATACGGATGGCGTCCTTCTGGAGCGGACTCAGGCGGTCGAACCTGCGAAGGAAGAAGGCGCGTAGGTCTGGCTGTGCCTCATTGGAGATGGTCAGTGCGGACAGGAGAAAGTCGCGCACATCAAGATCTACAAGCGCCGCGTTGAGGTAGGCCGGAAGGTAATAAGCAAGCGCCTCCGGGCTGAACAGCGGGAGGTGCGCCGCATGGTCGCGTACCTTCTCTATCGGGACGTCCTTCCAGTGGCGCCCCCCGAAGTCCCGGACGAGTTCGGGTGTCTCCCATGCACCTCGTGCATAGGCGATGCGTTCCTTCTCGGGGCGGGGAACACCTGAGAAGGCGTGCTCTATGCGGCGTCGGAGGGCGTCATCGCTCATTGGCACTTCTCAGGAGGGCTGCATTGGACGCGAATGAACTCCGTGCAGCGAGCTTGCCCTCTCTCATAGCCTTCAAGGACGCTCTTGTGCTCAGCATCGCCGCCGCGAAAGCATCGGTTCATCAAGGTCCTGCGCGCTTGGATGCAGTGCTCAAAACGGTTCCATTGAGCCGTCAAGTCGACGCAGGACATTCTTGCTGTACAGCTCATGCTCTGAGTCTTGCATGCCGTACCAACTGCTTTGCTCAAGTCTCGCCAGACGTCTTTGGTGCAGTCGCCCGGAGGAGGTAGCTCTGTTTCTTCAGCCCGGCCTTGGGGCGTGAGAAGGAGGAGCCAGGTGATGGCGACAGGCATCCAGCTTGGGCCCTTCATGCGGATGCACTCCTTTCAGTCCAGCGGGAACAGCCGCGCTTCCTTCGCCAGCACTTCATTGCGCGCCAGCAATCCCGTGAACCGCTTCGTCCCGTTCCGCGCGTCGAACCGTGCCGCGATGTCTCGCGCCTGGGACTCCAGCCAGTCCTTCAGCGCCCGCGTCCCGTAGCCTCCGTCCACCGCGTGCAGCGGGAACGCTCGGGGCAATCGCAGGCTCACTTCGTCCCGGCCCTCCGCGACCACCTGCCCCAGCAGGAACGACGCCGCCGTGTAGAAGCTGAACCGGTCGCGGTAACTGGAGTGCTCCAGCGCCCAGCCCAGGTGCTTCTCCAGGAGCGTCAGGCCTCGCGACAGGTTGCCTGTCAGCGCCAGGAACTCCAGGTGCTCTCCCACCGTGGCGAGGAACTCGCGGTTCTTCGCCACCATCGCGTAGCCGCGCAGGTGGCAATCCCTGGCTTCCTTCATCCGCTCCAGCTTGAAGAACGGATACAGCAGCGTGCCCAGCGTCAGGTGCGGGATCTCCGCGCAGGACTGTCTTCCATCCAGGATGGGCTTCGCCTTCTGGACGGCCTGCTCCCACTCGCCCTTGTCCACGTGGTGATCCAGCTCGTCGTCCAGCTCGCAGACGCGGCAGTCCGTCAGGTGGTCCCTCGGGGCGACGAGCCACGCCTCCCACAGGCGCTCCGCGTCCTCCGTGTCCCCCATGTCGCGCGCCATCTGGTAGCGCAGCTTCAGCGCCGCGCGCTTGCCCGCGTCCAGCTTCGCGAAGCTCTGCTCCACGTCATCCAGCGCGTCGGAAATCTGCTTGCGGCTGATGTGCGGGAACTCGTCCAACCGGCCCACCACCCACTTCTGCTTCCACAGCATGTCCTCCGGGTCGAACCGCTGCGGGTCCTTCTTCTGCTGCCCCCGGCACCACGCGAACGCCACCAGCGCCTTGTCCGGATACCCGCCGAACGTCGCCGCGTCGATGAGCGCGTCCCGCAGCTCGTATCCCAGCGCCACGTCGCCGTGCACGTCCACCAGGCGCACCGCCTCCTCCAGCGCGCGCACCTTCGCGTCGCCCTCCGGCAGCGCGTCCGCCTGCGCGCGCAACGCCTCCACCTGCTGCTGCCAGTCCACGGCCATCAGTGCATCCCCCGCGAGCCCGGACCGGACGAACCGCCTCCACCACCACCACCCTCATCCAGCCGCGCCGAGATGAGCCCCAGGAGCCCGTGGTTCAAGAGCGCCATCTCCTGCGCGTTCAGCGGGTGCTGTCCCAACAGCAGCGCCTGCACGTAGAGCATCTCCACCGACAGCTTCAGCAGCTCCCGCCCCTCCACCGCCGCCAGCCTGCGCACCACCGGGTTGTGCAGGTTGAGGCAGAGCAGCGCCCGGTCCTGACCACCCGCGCCCGCCATCACTCCGTCCAGCACGCCCGCGTACAGGTCGTCCGACTCCTCCCGCGCCCGCTCCGCGTCCCGCTTGAACGCCCCTTCCGCGTCCGAGCTGTAGAGCGTGGGCACCTCCGCCGGGAAGAACTTCTTCACCTCCACGCCGCAGCGGAACGGCGCCAGCACCCGCTCCGCCAGACGCAGCAGCGGATAGATGGCCTCGCGCTCGTCCAGCGTCAGCTCCTCGAAGCTCTGCGGCAGGTCCGCCGACGAGAACGGCGCCACCTGCGCGTCCGGCACCACGTGCGGCAGCTTCTCCAACAGCGCCGTGTCGTGCGTGTACGCCGCGTTCAGCACGCACAGCCCCTGCGCCCCCGCCACCCGCGCCACCTGCCGGAAGCCATCCAGCGTCGGCGTGTAGCGCACCACCGGCCACGACCGCCGGTAGTCCGCCAACGTCATCACCCCGAGCGATGTCTCGAAGGGCAGCCAGTGGATGACCAGCCGGTAGAAGTCATCGTCGTCCAGCGCCAGGCCCTTCACCGACAGCCCATGCAGCGCAATCAACCGCTGCAGCGACCGGGGGTCGTCATTCGCCAGGTCCACGAGGTACTTGCGCAGCGACTGTCCCAGCGCCTCGCGCGCCTTCGCCAGCACGGTGTCCTCGTAGAAGGACTCGCGGCTCGCGGTGGGCCTCAGGCCATTCGCGTTCACCACGCACTTCACGAAGAACGCCCACTCCGGCAGCAGGTTCTCCGCGCTCTCCGACAGCAGCATCTGCTTCAGGTACACCCGGTGCTTCTGCTTCGCGTTGAAGTGCGGCGACGCCGGCAGCACATACGCCACGCCGTCCACGTCCCCCGCCTCCGAGCGCAGCGGAATCACATCCAGGAAGTCCGTGCCGAACACCTCTCGCCCGTACGCGAGCAGCGCCTGCCGCCTGTCCCCCGCCGTCTCGTAGAAGCGGCGCCAGGGCGGACCGTCCGGGTTCAGCGTCTCCGTGCGCCCGTCCACCGTGAGCCGCACGGGGAAGGGCAGCAGGCCGCCATAATGCTTCGCCAGCTGGCGCACGCGCTCCGGCGTGAACCACTCCACCATGTCCGCGCGCGCCACCAGGTAGACGTGCGTGCCGGGGGCGTCCAGCGGGTGCTCGGAGACGCGCACGTCGTACGTGCCGTCGTGCCGGCCCCGCCACTCCAGCGTGCGCCCGTCTCCCTTCGCCGAGCGCGTCACCACCAGCAGCTCGTCGCACACCATGAAGCACGACAGGAGTCCGATGCCGAACTGCCCGATGAAGTCGTTGCGGCGGGCCTCCAGCTGCTCGCGCTTGGAGGATTCCCCAATGGTGGCCAGGAAGCGGTGGATCTCCTCCTCCGTCAGCCCCACGCCCGCATCCGTGAAGAGCAGCGTGGGCGGCCCGCCGTCCTGCTTCTCCCGCAGCTCCAGCCCCACGGCGCCCGGGGCTTGGGGCTCCAGCTGCTGCCGGGCGCGGATGGCGTCCGTGGCGTTCTGGAGCAGCTCCCGCACGTAGACCCCGGGCGAGCTGTACAGGTGGTGGGACAGGAGGTCGATGACCCCACGGAGGCTGACTTGGAATCGATGGTCCACGCGACCGTCGAGCGTAGCGCGCTGCATCCTCCCCGGGGCCACAATCCCCCGCCGTGGGTGGATGAAGGCATGTGTCCTTCCCATGGCAACCGGACACGCCAGCCCCCTTCCGCCTCCCTGGCGGGGTGGTATGTCGCGCCCCGGCCGTGCGGCGCCCCCTGTGGCGGCACGGCGACATGTCGTCTCTTTTCCTCCCTGGAGCGGACAACGATGGGCAAGAACCTGAAGGCAGTGGTGGTGGGCGCGGTGCTGGGTGTCTCGGGCGCGGCCTTCGCGCAGGCCACGCCGGCGGCCCCCAAGGCCGACGTGAAGGCGGCGGCCAAGGTGGCGGCGGGCAAGGCGGCGGGCAAGGCGGAGGCCACGACGGGCAAGACGGAGGTGACGTGGTGGGGTCACGCCGCCTTCGTGGTGAAGACGCCGGGCGGCGCGACCATCGCCATCGACCCGTGGTTCACCAACCCCAAGGCGCCGCAGGGCGCGACCTGGCCGGAGGCGGTGGACGCCATCCTGGTGTCCCACGGCCACTTCGACCACGTGGGTGAGACGAAGGCCCTGGCCCAGAAGACCAGCGCCAAGGTGTACGGCTCCTTCGAGCTGGTGAACCTGCTGGGCCTGCCGGAGGCGCAGGGCATGGGCGCCAACGCGGGCGGGACGTTCACGGTGAAGGACGCCACCATCCACCTGGTGGAGGCGGTCCACTCCAGCAGCTACCAGGCGGACCCGAAGGGCGCCTCGCAGTACGCCGGCGCGCCGCTGGGCTTCGTCATCGAGATCGCCAACGGCCCCACGCTGTACCACGCGGGTGACACCGGGGCGTTCCAGTCCATGGGCCTCATCGCGGAGCAGTTCAAGCCCACCGTGGCGCTGCTGCCCATTGGCGGCCACTTCACCATGGACCCGGCGCAGGCCGCCGTCGCCGCGAAGCTCCTGAAGGTGAAGACCGTGGTGCCCATGCACTACGGCACCTTCCCTGCCCTGGCCGGCACCCCGGACGCGCTCACCACCGAGCTGAAGAAGACCAAGGCCACCACCAAGGTGCTCGCCCTGGAGGCGGGCAAGGCCACCGCGCTGTAGGCCTTCCTGGTCGGTCGTCCCCCACGCGCGCGCGTCCATCGCATCTGTTGCTGGACGCCGCCGTGGGGCCGAGGCCGGGTGGCATCCCGGAAGCGACTGGGTTATTCCCCGCCTCAGCGCCCCCGAGAGGGAAGCTCCGGCCGCGCGCGTTCGAGGGGTGTACCGGTGCCGGTGCTGGTTTTTGGACGGGGGACCTGGCTGGCCACGCTCCTGGCGGACGTGGTCGCCGCGCATGCGCGCGCCCCCGCGCCCGTCCCGGCGCCTCCGCTTCCGGATGCTGGCTCCGGCCGGGCCCGGGGCCGCGCCTTCCTGCGCCGCACGCTGCGAGCCTCGGGGCTGGTGTACGGCACGCCCGTGCCGCTGCCCTCGCCGGTGGATGGCGGTGAGCCCGCGGACGTCCCGGCGCGCGCGGTGGAGGACGAGCTGTTCCACGCCGTGGTGCGCACGCTGGCGCGCATGGCGCTGGACCTGGCGCGGGTGATGGACGCGCCGGAGGGCCCTCGCGTGGAGCAGCTGCTGGTGCTCTTCGCGGTGCTGGCGGGCGAGCTGGACCTGGCGATGGCGCTGGACGCGCGGCTTCAGGCGGGACTGCCGGTGCCCCGGCGGATGGTGGGCCGGGTGGAGGACGCGCTCGACAAGCGGGCGCCGTCGCTGGCCGGGGACCCGGTGTACGGGCTGGTGCTGCACAACGGCGCGCAGTACGCGGACGCGCAGCTGTTCTGCCGGCAGGCCATCGACCTGTTCTCGACCGGGCGGCTGGTGCGCGCGACGGTGGAGCGGCGGCGGGACTTCGCGGCGAAGCAGAAGGCGCTGCTGGTGGACGTGCTCACGGCGCTCGCGTGCGTGGACCGCGAGCCCAGCGCGCCCGCGCGCCGCGCCATCCTCCGGCAGGTGGAGGGGCTGAAGCTGCCGCACGCGCTGGAGGGCGAGGTGAAGGCCGCGGTGCGCCAGTCCTTCGAGCGCAAGCGCGACGTGCGGGCAGTGGTGCGCCGGGTGCGCAGCGTGGACATGCGGCACCTGCTGTTGGAGCAGGCGCTGCTGGCGGCGCTGGTGGACGGCCGGCGCACGCGGCGGGAGCGGGCCTTCATCGACACGCTGGCGGGCGCGCTGCACGTGCCCCACGCGGAGCTGCGCCGTCTGGAATTGGAGATGGCGGAGTTCTACGCGCGGCATCGCTCGCTGGTGGATGTCTTCACCGTGTCGGACGCGGCGGGCGCCATGGGGGAAGAGCTCATGGGCGGCATGCAGGAGACGCTGGAGAAGAACTACCACCGGCTCATGCAGGAGGCGCGCGAGACGGGCGACCTGGCGGTGCTGCTCACCAAGGCGGCGCGGCGCCAGAAGCTCACCGACGACGAGCGGCAGCGCATGCGCGCGCAGCTCATCGACGTGGCGAAGGCCATCCCGGCGCTGGCCATCTTCGCCGCGCCGGGAGGCATCCTGCTGCTCGCGGCGCTGGCGAAGGTGCTGCCCTTCAGCCTGCTGCCCAGCGCCTTCCAGGACGGCCCTCCGATGGACTCGGACGACGAGGACACCCTGGAGCGCGAGGCCATCTGAAGTCCGCGCTAGTTCGCCTCGGTGAGGGTGAGGCGCAGGTGCTGGGACAGGGGCGTGCCGTAGCGTGACACGGGCACCCGGCGCACGGTCCTGTCGGTGTCCACGGTCCACGTGGGGGCGCCCTGGTGCGGGCCCACGGCGGGCTCCTCGTCCAGCTCCGTGCCCACGTCCCAGAGGTACACCTTGGACGTGAGGTCTCCCGTCACGGGGGTGTTGTCCTTGTCGAACAGCGCGATGCCCTGCTCGTCGGTGCCGAAGAACCAGTCGTTGGACTGGCCGAACATGGTCGCGAAGGACAGCCGGTCCGCGGGGCGCGCCGTCACCGTGAACTCGTAGGCGTGGCCCGGCAGGAGCGGACCCGGAGCGGACGCGTCCACCGGGGTGTTGAAGGTGCCGGACACGCTCACGCCCGTGGGCGGCTTCAACGCGAAGGCGTTGGCCAGCTGGGAGGGATCCCCCGTCTCAGCGAGGGCTTCCAATCCCAGCCCCCGGTCCGGCGCGCCTTCCGTGAACAGCGGCGCGGAGGCGTTGTGCACGGCGATGATGACCGGGGACAGGGGCGTGGCCACGCCATTGAGCGGCGTGAGCCAGGTGTGGAGCGCCGTGACATCTCCGGTCTCCGCGAGGGCCTCCAGTCCCTGGCCCCGGTCCGGCTGGCCCTCGGTGAAGAGGGGTTCATTGCCCGCGCCCACGACCCAGACGCCCGGAGCGATGCGGACGGGCTTGATGCCTTCGGACGTGCTCAGGGTGACGCCGTCATCGGAGACGTTGCTGATGCGCACCGTGAAGCGGTGCGTGGCGGCGTCGTGGGCCAGTTGCACGCGGATCATCGACGCGAGCGGCGGCAGGTTGAACGTCTGGCCGGTGCTGAGCACGGGCCGCGTGCCCACGCGCCGGACGTTGGAGTTGAAGTCCTTGGTGCCGGGGCCGTCCGTGGCGGTCGCCTGCTTCGGGCCGGTGTGCGCGCCCACTGCGGGCTCCTCGTCCACCTCCGTGCCCGCGTCCCAGAGGATGACCTGGGACGTGATGTCGCCGGTCACCGGCTGTCCATCGGCGGAGTAGAGGGGCAGGCCCCGGGGCTCCGTGCCGAAGAACCAGTCGTTGGACGCGCCGAACATGCTGGCGAAGGAGAGCCGGTGGTTGAGGCCCGCGGTGAAGCTGAACTCGTAGGTGTCACCCGGGGCGAGCGGGCCCGGCGACGTGCCGCTCACCCGCGTGTCGAACCGGCCGGACTTGAGGTTCTGGAAGGGCGCCACGTTCTCGATGCGCACAAGGAAGCGCCGGGCGGACGCGTCGTCGTCGCCGGAGCCACAGGCGGACAGCGTGAGCAGACCGAGTGCGGCGCAAGCGGCGCTTCCACGAAAGGAGCGGATGGACATGGGCGGAGTCTCCCTGGGGCTCGCGGAAATGCGAAGCCCGGCGGCGTTACTCCCTCCTACGCGGCGTGGGCTCCCCCGGTTACGTCACGGGGCAGGAGCGGCGTCAGGAACCGCTCCAGCGCCAACGGGTCGCCGGGCCGGGAAGCGTGTCCCACGTAGCCATCCGGGCGCACCAGGATGAGCGCGCCCGTGTCCGGGACCACGTCATAGGCGCGGTGCGCATGGCCCTCCGTATCCACCAGTGCGTCTGGAGGGAGGGGCACTCCCGTCCCGAGGATGCGAACGACGCGCACGGATTCCCCGGAGACCTCCGCGTGCGCGGCTCCGAAGGCGAGCAGCGTCCAGTGCGGGCCGCGAAACCTGTCCGACAGTCGGACAGGTTTCCCGTGCGCGTCCACGCAGGGCGCGTCCGGGGCGCGGTCTCCGGCCTGGACCCGGGCTGTGTCGCCGGGAAGCTCCTTCGCGAGCGGACCGCCGCGATAGCTCAAGCCCAGCTGCCGCAGCTCGTCGCCTCGGTTCAGGGCCTTCATGTGTCCCTGCCGCATGCCGTCGAACAGCTGGGAGGACAGCCCGAGCACCCGCGCGGCGATGGGCAGCCGCTCCGCCTCGTAGGTGTCGAGCAGGGCCGGGTCCGCGCCCTGGATCACGTGGCCCAGCTTCCAGCCCAGGTTGTAGGCGTCCTGCACGCCGGTGTTGAGCCCCTGGCCTCCGGTGGGCGGGTGCACGTGCGCGGCGTCGCCCGCGATGAAGACGCGGCCCACGCGGTAGCGGTCCGCCATGCGCACGTTGGGGCGGTACAGGGACAGCCAGCTCGCGTCATGCAGGCGCACGGCGCGGCCCGGGTGAGCGGCCTCCTGGATGCGCTGCTGGAGCGCCGCCTCGGTGAGCTCCGGCACGACGCCACCGGGCTTCACCTGGAGGGCGAGCTGGAAGCGGCCCGCGCCGGGAAGCGGGCACAGCGACACCGCGCCGCCCTTCGCGAAGGGCCAGATGTGCCAGTGCGTGTGCTCCAGGCCCTCCACGCTCACGTCGCCCACGACCATGCGCTCCTCTTCGTGGGTGACGCCGTGGAAGGTCAGGCCCAGCTCCTTGCGCACGCGGCTGTGTCCGCCGTCCGCGCCCACCAGGTATTGCGTACGGACGGTCTCCTCCACGCCGTCGCGGGTGAGGGTGGCGGTGACGCCGGTGTCGTCCTGGGTGAAGCCGGTGAGCGAGGTGCCGGACTCCACCGTGACGCCCAGCGACGCCAGCCGGTCGCGCAGGATGCCCTCGGTGCGGGCCTGGGGTACGAGCCAGGGATTGGGGTGCGGCACGTCCGGCGTGGCCGCGCGGCGTTTCATCATGGTCCACCGCCCCACGACGAAGCGCCGCCAGTGGAGGCGGAGGCTGGGGTAGGGCGTACCGGCGGCAAGCACGGCATCGACCACGCCCAGGTCATCCAGCATCTCCAGCGTGCGAGGCGAAAGTCCCTTGCCGCGAGACCCGGCGAAGGGCCGGGAAGCCGCGTCCACGATGCGCACGCGGATGCCGCGGCGAGCAATGTCACACGCGAGCGTCAGGCCCGTGGGGCCGGCACCGATGACGAGCACCGGAAGGATGTCATGAGGCATGGAAGGTCTCCTGTCGCAAGCCAGCGGCGACGGAGACAAGAATGTAAGGGAGTGCTTATGTTGTCAGCTTGCGTTCCCGCTCCAGGAGTCCGGCATGCCGCGCGCGAAGCTTTCCCCTCGGAAGACGCCCACGCAGGAGCGCTCGCGCGCGACGGTGGACGCGCTGGTGCAGGCGACTGCTGACATTCTGGTGCGTGACGGCTACGCGAAGCTGACGACGAACCGCATCGCGGACCGGGCGGGCGTGAACGTGGCGTCGCTGTACCAGTTCTTCCCCGGCAAGGAGGCGCTGGTGGCGGAGGTCCAGCGCCGGCACGTGAAGGCGGAGCGCGCCGCCATGCGGGAGGTGCTGGCGACGCGCAAGTTCAGCACGCTGAAGGAGCTCATCCAGACGCTGGTGGCGCTGGGGTTCACGGCACACGCCGTGAATCCCAGGTTGCATCACGCGCTGACGGAGGAGATGCCCGCGCGCCCCGCCAGGAAGTGGGACCCGGAGGACGCGCCCATGCTGGAGGCCCTGGGCCGGTTCAAGACGGACGTGCCGGACCCGGAGCTGGCCCTGTGGCTCATCGACACCGTGGCCCACGCGGTCATCCACCGCGCGGTGGTGGAGCGCCCTGACGCCCTGTCCCAGGGACTGCTGCAGGAGGAGCTGGTGACGCTCCTCCTGCGCTACTTGAAGCGGAAGTGACTCAGCGGCCGGACGCCTGTGTGTCCACGGCGGCCAGCTCATCCTTGTTGAGCTTCACCTCCGCGCCCGCGAGGTTCTCCTCCAGGTGCTTCACGGAGGACGTGCCCGGGATGGGCAGCATCACCGGCGAGCGCGCCAGCAGCCAGGAGAGGGCAATCTGCGCGGGCGTCGCGTCGTGCTTCTTCGCCACGGAGTCGAGCGTGCTCCCCGGCTTCGCCAGCCCGCCCGTCGCCAGCGGGAACCAGGGGATGAAGCCCAGGTTCTCCTTCTCGCAGTAATCCAGCACCTTCTCGTGCACGCGGTCGGTCAGGTTGTAGCGGTTCTGCACCGACACGATGTCCACCACCTTGCGCGCCCGCTCGATCTCCTCCACCGAGACCTCCGACAGGCCGATGTGACGGATCTTCCCCTCCTTCTGGAGCGCCTTCAGCTCACCCAGCGACTCCTCCACCGGGACCTTCGGGTCGATGCGGTGCAGCTGGTACAGGTCGATGCGCTCCAGCTTCAGCCGGCGCAGCGACATCTCCAGCTGCTGACGCAGGTACTTCGGCGCGCCCACCGGGTGCCACTCGTTGGGCCCCGTGCGCACCAGGCCCGCCTTCGTCGCCACCACCACGCCCTTCGCGTAGGGGTGCAGGGCCTCCGCGATGATCTCCTCGCTGACGTAGGGGCCATAGGAGTCCGCCGTGTCGATGAAGTCCACGCCCAGCTCCAGCGCGCGGCGCAGCACGCGCACCGCCTCCGCCCGGTCCTTGGGCGGACCCCAGATGCCAGGGCCGGTGAGCTGCATGGCGCCGTAGCCCAACCGGTGGACGGGCAAATCTCCGCCCAGCTTGAAGGTGCCGCTCTTCTCCGCGGGTCGCGTCGAGGTTCCGCTCATGAGTGCTTCCTCCGTGCAGATGAACGCCCAAATGGATGCATGTGCAGGAAATGCGTTTCCCGCGTTTCAGGCCGTCCGGTAGCGCCCGGCCAGGGTGTGGGTGGCTCCACGCAAAAGCCCGGCCTCGGCCTTCTCCAGGGCGACCAGCGCCTCCGCGGCCTCCAGCCCCGGGACGCAGACCGTCTCACCGCGCTCCAGCGCGACGAGCGACGCGGTGACGACGTCCTCGGGCGACATGGTGCCCGGGTAGCCGCCGTTGAACTCCGTGAAGGTCATGCCCGGGCAGACGACCTGCGCCACCACGGGCGTGCCGCGCAGCTCTCCCGCGAGCGTGCGGGTGAAGTGGACGAGGAACGCCTTCGCGCCCGCGTAGGTGGCCCGGTGGGGCAGGGGGACCGGCGGCAGCGCGCCGGAGAAGGCGAGCAGGGAGGCGACGTTGATGACCGCGCCCTTGCCCCGCGCGAGCATGCCGGGCAGCGCCGCGCGCGTGGCCAGCATCGGCGCGATCATGTGCAGGTTCGCCAGGCCTTCCAATGCGGAGGGCTCCACCTGCGCGAAGGGGCCATAGCCGCCCACGCCCGCGTTGTTGATGAGCAGCGTGATGTCCTCGCCCGCCGCGCGGCTGGCCACCCGCTGGAGGTCCGCGTGCACGGTGAGGTCCGCGCGCAGCACCTCCGCGCGGATGCCATGCGCCGCCGTCAGCTCGGCCGACTGCGCCTTCAGCCGCTCCTCGCGCCGGGCGACGAGGACCAGGTCATACCCGAGCGCCGCCAGCCGCCGGGCATACACCGCGCCAATTCCCGCGGACGTGCCCGTCACCAACGCTGTCCCTCGACTGCCTGCCATGCCTGCTCCTTGAAAGGGGAAGAGGGTGCGCGCCCGGTCCCGTCGCGATGAATGCTGGAGATGGGGACCGCCGCCGCGAAGCGCATGCGGCCAGGGCCGCACCCTCGGCCGCTGGGTAACGAAGGGCGGCCGGACGTGCAAGCAAGACGGCACGGCCGGGAGTCGAAAGGCCCTCAGCCCAGCGCCTTGACCGCCGTCTCCGGCGTGTCGCGGAACTGCTGGTGGTACAGCTCCGCGTAGAGCCCGCCCTTCTCCATCAGCTCCGCGTGGTTGCCGCGCTCCACCACGCTGCCGTGCTCCAGCACCAGGATGAGGTCGGCGTGGCGGATGGTGTTGAGCCGGTGCGCGATGACGATGCTCGTGCGGCCGGACAACAGCTGCCCCAGCGCCAGCTGGATGAGCGCCTCCGTGCGCGTGTCGATGTTCGCCGTCGCCTCGTCCAGGATGAGCACGCGCGGATTCGCGATGACCGCCCGGGCGAACGCGAGCAGCTGCCGCTGTCCCTGGCTGAGCGTCGCGCCGCCCTCGCCCAGCACGGTGTCGTAGCCCTGCGGCAGGCGGGTGATGAAGTCGTGCGCGTGCACCGCCTTCGCCGCCGCCTCCACGTCCTCGCGGGTGGCGTCCGCCTTCCCGTACGCGATGTTGTCCGCCACCTTGCCGCTGAAGAGGAACGGCTCCTGGAGCACCATGGCCATCTGCCGCCGCAGGCTGGCGCGCGTCACCTGCCGCACGTCCTGGCCGTCCACGCGCACCGTACCGCCCGTCACGTCGTAGAAGCGCGGCACCAGGCTGGCCACCGTCGTCTTGCCCGCGCCCGTGTGGCCCACCAGGGCCAGCGTCTGGCCGGGCTCCAGGTGGAAGGACACGTCGCGCAGCACCGGCCGCGCGGCGTCGTAGCCGAAGGACACCCCCTCGAACACCACCTGTCCCTGGATCGGCCCCAGCTCCACCGCGCCGGGCACGTCCGGCGGCTCCGGCGCTTCGTCGAGGATGGCGAAGATGCGCTCCGCCCCCGCCAGCGCGGACTGCATCAGCGCGGCCACCGACGCGGCCAGCTGCACCGGCCGGAAGAACTGCTGCACGTAGATGAGGAACGCCGCCACGCCGCCCACCGTGAGCTGTCCGCTCAGCGCCAGCACGCCGCCGTAGCCAATCACCAGCGCCGTGGACAGCGTGGAGAGCAGGTCGATGGCCGGCGAGAACGCGGACGTGATGCCCACCGCCGCCACGTTCGCGTCGCGGTTGGCCGCGTTCCGGTCGCGGAAGCGCTCGATGTTCTTCTCCGTGCGGTTGAACGCCTGCGCCTGCCGCACGCCTCCAATCTCCTCCTGGAGGTTCGCCGTCACGTCGCCCACCGTCTGCCGCGTCTTGCGGTAGGCATTGCGAGCCCTCGACGCGAAGAACCACGTGGTGAGCACGATGGCGGGGATGAGGGAGAAGCACGCCAGCGCCAGGCGCCAGTTGATCGCGAACATCGCGGCGAGCACGCCCACGAGCCCCAGCAGCGAACCCAACAGCTGCGTCAGCCCCTGAGCGAAGAGCTGGTTGAGCGTGTCCACGTCGCTGAGCAGCCGGCTCATCAGGTCGCCCAGCGGCCGGCGGTCGAACCAGGACAGCGGCAGCTGCTGGAGCCGGTCGAACAGGCGCTGGCGCAGGCCCGACAGGACGTGCTGCCCCGTGTGGCCCACCCGCCGCGTCTGCGCCCGCTGCGACACCAGGCCCACCGCGTAGACGCCCAGCAGCACCGCCAGCGTCCGCAAGAGGCCCCAGCCGTCCCCCGAGCCGATGTCGCGGTCGATGGCCCGGCTCATCAAATACGGCCCCAGGGCCTGGCACGCCGCGCCCACCAGGATGAAGACCATGGCCACGGCGAGCGTGGCCGCGTGCGGACGCAGTTCGCCCAGGAGCCTGCGCAGCACCTTGCCCCGGTGCTTCGCGCGGCCCGCCTCCAGCTCCGCCATCGCCTCGATGCTTCCGGGCCGCCTCATGCCACCTCCTCCTGGCGCGGGGGCAGGAGCTGCGACCCGAGGATGTCGTTGTACAGCTCGCTGGAGGCCTTCAGCTCCTCGTGGCGCCCCTTCGCGGCGATGCGCCCCTCGTCCAGCACCAGGATGAGGTCCGCGTCCCGCACGGTGCTGATGCGCTGGGCGATGACGATGGCCGTCCGGCGCTTGTCCCGCATCAGCGCGTCCAGCGCGCCCTGGATGGCCGTCTCCGTGCGCGCGTCCACCGCGGACGTGCTGTCATCCAGGATGAGCAGGCGCGGATCCGTGAGCAGCGCCCGCGCGATGGCCAGGCGCTGCCGCTGTCCGCCGGACAGGCCCACGCCGCGCTCGCCCACCAGCGTGTCGTAGCCCTGGGGCAGCTCGCGGATGAACTCCGCCGCCTGGGCCGCCTCCGCCGCGGCCTCCACCTGGGCCTGCGTCGCCTCCGGCCGCCCGTAGGCGATGTTCTCCCGCACCGTGCCGGAGAACAGCAGCGCGTCCTGGAGCACCACGCCCATCTGCGAGCGCAGGCTCGCGAGCGTCACGTCCCGCACGTCGTGCCCGTCCAGCAGCACCGCGCCCCCGGTGACGTCGTAGAAGCGCGGCAGCAGGTTGATGAGCGTGCTCTTTCCAGAACCCGTGGTGCCCAGCACCGCCACCAGCTGCCCGGGCTCCAGCGTCACGCTCACGCCGCGCAGGATTTCGCGGTCGCTGCCCGCGTAGCGGAAGCGCACGTCGCGCAGCTCGATGCGGCCCTGCAACGGGGGCAGGGGCACCGCGCCCGGGCGGTCCGCCACCTCCACCGCCGTGTCGAGCAGCTCGAAGACGCGCTGCGCGGACGCGCTCGCCCGCGACATGCTGGCCGCGAAGAAGCCCAGCGTCATCAGGGGCATCAGCAGGAAGGCCAGGTAGCTGTTGAAGGCCACCAGCTCTCCCAGCGTCAGCTCCTGGTGGAAGATGCGCCAGCCGCCCACGCCCACCACCAGCAGCGAGCCCACGTTGGCGAAGAAGGTGACGAAGGGGAAGTTGCCGGCCAGCGCGTCCACCACCCGCAGGTTCTTGTCCTTCAGCTCCGCGTTGGTCTTCCCGTAGCGCTCCCGCTCCCGCCCCTCCGCGGAGAAGGCGCGCACCACGCGCAGCCCGCGCAGGTCCTCCTGCAGCGTGGTGTTGAGCGAGCCCAGCAGCGCCTGCAGCTGGCCGAACAGCGGCCGCATCCGCCGCATGAACCGGCGCAGCACCCACAGGATGGGCACCACGGAGCTCAGCGCCGCCAGCGCCAGCACCGGATCCAGGTACAGGAGCAGTCCCGCGCAGCCCAGCAGCATCGCCGCCGCCGCGGCGAACTGCACGACGCCGCTGCCCACGAAGGTGCGCACCGCCTCCACGTCGCTCGTCAGCCGCGTGAGCAGCTGTCCCGTCTGCGCCTGGTCGTAGTAGCTGAAGGACAGCCGCTGGATGCGCGCGAAGAGCGCGTCGCGCAGGTCGAACGCCACGCCCTGCGACGCGCGCTCCGCCAGGTAGCCCTGCAGGAAGTTGAACAGGCCGCGCCCCAGCGCGATGGCCACCAGTCCTCCCACCGCCAGATACACGGGGCCCTGGTCGCCGCGCGCGAGCCCGTGGTCGATGGCGATGCGGATCATCTGCGGCGCGCCCAGGTTCGCCACGGAGACGAGCAGCAGCGACAGCAGCGCCCCCAGCGCCTCCAGGCGATAGCGGCGCAGATAGCCCAGCGCCCGCAGGATGGGCGGACGGCCGGATGCGGGTGGCGCGGACGTGCTCACGTGGGACCTGGACCCCTGCCTCCCTGCCCTGGAAGGCGCGCGCATGATGGGCGCCCGTCAGTACCACTTCAAGCACGACGCGGGGTGCGAAACGGTGGTTGCGCGCCGCGCCACGGGCCGTTACGTGGGCCGCCTTTCCTCCCGCTTCGTCACGAGGTGAACGTCATGGAATACCGGCAGCTGGGTGGTTCTGGTTTCAAGGTCCCCGTCCTCAGTCTGGGCACGGGCACGTTCGGGGGCGCGGGTGACTTCTTCAAGGGCTTCGGCTCCAGCGACGTGAAGGAGGCCACGCGGCTCGTGGACATCGCGCTGGACGCGGGCGTGAACATGTTCGACTCCGCGGACGGCTACTCCGCCGGGCTCGCGGAAGAGATTCTCGGCAAGGCGCTGGAGGGCCGGCGCGACAAGGCCATCATCTCCACCAAGGCCACCTTCCGCGCGGGCCCGGGGCCCAACGACGTGGGCTCCTCGCGCTTCCACCTCACGCGCGCCGTGGAGGCCTCGCTGCGCCGGCTGAAGACGGACTACATCGACCTGTTCCAGCTCCACGCCTTCGACGCGGTGACGCCCGTGGAGGAGGTCCTCAACACGCTGGACGGCTTCGTGCGCGCGGGGAAGATCCGCTACCTCGGCTGCTCCAACTTCTCCGGCTGGCACCTGATGAAGTCGCTGGCCGTGTCGGAGCGCTACAACCTGGCGCGCTACGTGGCCCACCAGGCGTACTACTCGCTCGTGGGCCGGGACTACGAGTGGGAGCTGATGCCGCTCGCGTTGGATCAGAAGGTGGGCGCGGTGGTGTGGAGCCCGCTGGGCTGGGGCCGGCTCACCGGCAAGCTGCGCCGGGGCGCGCCGAAGCCGGAGACAAGCCGCTTGAACAACCCCGCCACCGCGGCCGGCGGCCCGCAGGTGCCGGAGGAGTACCTGTTCAAGGTCGTGGACGCGCTCGACGCCGTGGCGAAGGAGACGGGCAAGACGGTGCCGCAGGTGGCGCTCAACTGGCTGCTCCAGCGGCCCACCGTGTCCAACGTCATCATCGGCGCGCGCACGGAGGAGCAGCTGCGGCAGAACCTGGGCGCCATCGGCTGGAACCTCACGCCCGCGCAGGTGGCCACGCTGGACGCCGCCAGCGCCACGCCCTGGCCCTACCCGTACTTCCACCAGCGCCAGTTCCACGAGCGCAACCCGTTCCCCGTGACGTGATGAGCGCGGCGTGAAGCAGGGGGCGGCCAGGGCCTGGGTCCGGCCGCCTCCGTCCCGGGGGCAGGTCCACTGTCTCCCGGGGCGATGCACCTCACGCCCATGTCCCTCAAAGAATACAAGCCCGGCAGACCCTTCCCTGGCGTCATCGGCCGTACCTGGGAGCAGTCGTCTCCCGCGTGGCCCGCGCCCCTGCGCTCGAAGCCCGGCGCGCCCAACGTCCTGTTCATCATCCTGGATGACACGGGCTTCGGGCACCTGGGCTGCTACGGCTCGCCCATCCGCACGCCGAACCTGGACCGGCTGGCGAGGGGCGGGCTGCTCTACAACAACATGCACACCACCGCGCTGTGCTCGCCCACGCGCTCGTGTGTCCTCACCGGCCGCAACCACCACTCCAACGGGATGGGCACCATCACCGAAACGTCGCTGGGCTACCCCGGCTACAACGGCACCATCCCCTTCGAGAACGGCTTCCTCTCCGAGATGCTGATGGAGGCCGGCTACAACACGTATGCCATTGGCAAGTGGCACCTGACCCCGGCGGAGCAGACGAGCGCCGCCGGGCCGTACTCGCGCTGGCCGCTGGGCCGCGGCTTCGAGCGCTTCTACGGCTTCCTGGGCGGGGACACGCACCAGTACTACCCGGACCTCATCCACGACAACCACGCCATCCGCCCGCCCGGCACGCCCGAGGAGGGCTACCACCTCACGCCGGACCTGGTGGACCGCGCCATCGACTGCATCGCGGACACGAAGCAGGTGGCGCCGGACAAGCCCTTCTTCCTCTACTTCGCCACGGGCGCCATGCACGCGCCCCATCACGTCCCCCGCGAGTGGGCGGACGCCTACGCGGGCCAGTTCGACGACGGCTGGGACGCCTACCGCCGCAAGGTGTTCCAGCGGCAGCTGGAGCTGGGCGTGATTCCCAGGGGCACGCAGCTGTCCCGGCACGACCCGGACGTGCAGGACTGGGACTCGCTGCCGCCCCAGGAGCAGCGGCTCTACGCGCGGATGATGGAGGTGTTCGCGGGCTTCCTGGAGCACACGGACCATCACATTGGCCGGCTCTTGAAGTTCCTGGAGGACACCGGTGAGCTGGACAACACGCTCATCATGGTGCTGTCCGACAACGGGGCCAGCGCGGAGGGCGGGCCGCATGGCTCCGTGAACGAGCTGAAGTTCTTCAACAACGCGCCGGAGTCGCTGGAGCAGAACCTGGCGGCCATGGAGGACCTGGGCGGCCCGAAACACTTCAACCACTACCCGTGGGGCTGGGCCTGGGCGGGGGACACGCCGTTCCGCCGCTGGAAGCGGGAGACGTACCGGGGCGGCACCACCGACCCGTTCCTCGTCCACTGGCCCCGGGGCATCCAGGCGAAGGGCGAGGTGCGCACGCAGTACGCGCACGCCATCGACATGGTGCCCACGGTGCTGGACTGCCTGGGGCTGGAGCCGCTGGCGGAAGTCCGCGGCGTCACCCAGTCACCCATTGAAGGCGTCAGCTTCAAACACACGTTCAACGACGGGAGCGCCGAAGGCCGCCACCGCACGCAGTACTTCGAGATGTTCAGCTCGCGCGCCATCTACCACGACGGCTGGCGCGCGGTGTGCCCGTTCCCCGGCCCGTCCTTCGCGGAGGCCGGAGAGGGCTTCGGTGAGTCGCTGCTCGACGAGGACCGGCTGCGTGAGCTGGATACGCGCGGCTGGGAGCTGTACCACGTGGCCGAGGACTGCTCCGAGACGAAGAACGTCGCGGAGGAGCACCGGGGCAAGCTCATCGAGATGATCGCCCTCTGGTACGCCGAAGCGGGGCGCTACCAGGTGCTGCCGCTCGCGTCGCCCACCCGCGCGGTGTTCGCCCTGGAGCGCCCGCAGCTCACGAAGGACCGCACGCGCTACGTGTACCGCCCGCACACGTCGCCCGCGCCGGAGAACGCGGCGGTGCACGTGCTCAACCGGCCCCACACCATCACCGCGGACGTGGAGGTGACGCGGGACACGCAGGGCGTGCTGCTCAGCCACGGCGGCCTCACCGGCGGCTACTCGTTCTTCATCCAGGGCCACAGGCTGCACTACGCCTACAACTACCTGGGTGAGCAGGAGTTCCACATCGAGTCGGCGGTGGACGTGCCCCAGGGGCGCTCGCAGCTGAGGTTCGAGTTCGAGCCCACCGGCAAGCCGGACCTCCAGGTGGGGCGGGGCACTCCCGGACGCGGCCGGCTCTACATCAACGGGGACCTGGTGGCGCAGAGCACCCTCGACGCGACCATGCCGCTGGCCATCAGCCTGGGCGAGGGGCTCACCTGCGGCCGGGACGAAAGCTCCTCCGTCAGCCAGCGCTACGCCGCGCCCTTCGAGTTCACCGGCACGCTCCACGAGGTGACGGTGGACGTCTCCGGCGAGCACGTCCGGGACGCGAAGGCGGAGCAGAGGGCGGCCCTGGCGAAGCAGTGAAAAACAAAAGGCCCGGACGGGAGCGCGAAGGCTCCCATCCGGGCCTGAAGGCTTCAGGCGGTTACTTCGTCACGCCGACGGCGGTCCAGGCCTCGGCGACCTTCTTCGCCTCGGCGGAGTCCTTGCCGTACAGGTCCGTGGCGGCCTTGATGGTGGCGGCGCGGGCCTGGGAGAAGTTCGTCTGCGGCGTCATGTACGTGGTCAGCGCGCGGCCGAAGACCTTGAGGCTCTTCTCCATGCCGATGCCGTCCTTCACCTCGATGCCGGACGTCTTGTTCTTGCCGCCCTCGGTCAGCAGGAAGAAGGCGTTGTTCGCGATGCCGCTGGAGCCGTGGACCTCCGTCATCTTCGGGTAGTTCTTGTAGTTGTCGATGGAGTAGCCGTCCGCGGTCGGGTCGTTCATGTAGCGGAGGGCGTCCGTGTTGTCGCCGTTCTTGGGCGTCCAGGCGTCCTCACCCACGGCCCAGTCGAACTTCACCGCGCCGTTCTTCTGGCTGGCGTACCACTCCACGCCCGTCCCGATGATGTCGCTGAAGGACTCGTTGAGGCCACCGGACTCGCCCTCGTACTCCAGGCCGGCGGTGCGCTCCGTGAGGCCGTGCGCGATTTCGTGGCCGGCGATGTCCAGCGTGGTGAGCGGGCCGGAGTCCACGCCGTCGCCGTCGCCGTACTGCATCTTCTCGCCGTCCCAGAACGCGTTCACCAGGTTGTTGTCGGTGTGCACGTAGTTGATGAGCTTCTCACCCTTGCCGTCGATGGAGTCGCGGCCCAGGACGTCCTTCATGAAGTCGTACGTCATGGCCGCGCCGTAGTGCGCGTCCACGCCCGCCTGGGCGCGCGTCGGGTCGCCCTTCTCACCCCAGACGTCGTTCTTGTCGGTGATGGCCGTGGTGCCGGACGCGTTCGGGCGGTTCTTCGCGTCGTACGTCACGATGCCCTTGCCGCGCGTCTTGTCCTCCAGCGTGTACGTGCCGTCCGCGCCCTTGGTGGTCTGCAGGTCCACCTTGCCGCTGTACATCGTCTGGTCGTCCGCCACGCGGGCCGCGCCGCCGCCCGTCGTCGGGGCCGGCGTCGCCGGGGTGGAGGGCTTCTGCGGGGACGTGCCCGGCTTCGTGGGGGTGGCCTTGGCGCCCTCGCGGCTCCAGTGGCTGATGGTGTTGTACTGCTTGATGGACTCGCCGCTGTTCGCGTCGATGAAGTAGTTCATCGAGCGCGGCTCCTTGCCGTTGGCCGCGGACGTGTCGGTGAGCGTCACGTGGTAGGCGGCGCGGTACTGGCCGTCCTTGCCCTTGACGATGACCTTCTCCGACGTGGGGGCGCGCGTCGTGTCGCCGTTGAAGTCCTTCTGCGCCACGGCGAGCGCGTCCTTCGAGGTCAGCTTCGTGGGCGCCTTGCCAATGCCCGGCGGGATGCTGGACACGTCGCCCGTCAGGCTGTCGAACTGACCCTTCGCGTCCAGGTGGCCGATGACCTGCTCACCGGCGACCTTCACGCCCTCGTGCATGCGGTCCATGCGCACGTGCGTCATGCCCAGCTGGTCGCGCTCCACGGTGCGCGGCGAGAACGACGTGCCGCCCGTGATGCCGGACAGCTGCGGGTTCTTCTGGTTCACGTACGCCACCGTCTGCTGGATGGCCTGCTGCGCCTGGGGGCTGGTGAGGTCCACCGGGCCCGGCGTCAGCTTCTGACCCACGCCGTTGAGCGCCACCGTGGCCTTCGCCTTGGCCGGCGCGCCCGCGCTGAAGCTGGACTGCGAGCTCATGCCCACCGGGCCCTGCGGCTTCACGGTGTTCACGGGCTTCGTGTCGGTGCGGTTCTGGGTGGCGACGACGGGCTTCGAGAGGTCGGTGCGCAGGGCCATGGGGGAGTGCTTTCGGGGGGCAGGTGCAGCGGACAAATTGATTCTCGTGTCAGCCGTCCCATTGTTGCGTGTGGGTGGGCGCTTACACGGTCATGAGTGGGTCCAAGCTCATGAATTCACAGGTGAAGTTTTCAGCCTACATCCGCCCCGGAATCACATTCCGACCGGTAGGTAGGCAGGTGCGCTGGGTTGTATTTCCGTTCATTTTCAACCTGCTTGTGCACGCCCGTCCACTCACACCCCGTGTGTGGACGGCTGGCCGTCCGGCCCGCCCGCCGTGCATGCGGGCGGGCAGGGGAGGAAACCGGCGCTCGCGCACCCCATCTTCCTTCGAGGAAGGAGCGGGGATGCGCGGGGACGCAGGCGACTCGGTGGCGGAAGGGTGGGTGGCCCCTCGAGGGCGTGCGGCCCGGGGACACCTGCCCCGCCACGTCGCGGGCCTCTTCCGCTTCCAGCCGGGCCGGCCCGCGGTGGCGGCGGGGCTGCGCACGGGGCTGGCGCTGGGCGTGCCCCTGATGATCTCCGCGCTCCTCCAGATGCCCGCGGCGTCGTGGGCGGGCATGGCCGGGCTCTTCGTCGCGCTGGTGGACAAGGGCGGGCCGTACCGCACGCGCGCGCGGGCCATGGGTGCGATGACGGTGCTGGGGGCGCTGGTGGGGCTCGTCATCGTGCTGCCCAGCCCCTTCTGGGTGGACGTGGCGCTGACGCTCTTCTGGGTGACGGCGTGCGGCTTCGCGCGCAGCTTCGGGGACACGCCGGGCATCGTGGGCATGCTGCTGGCGAACCTGTTCGTGGTGTCGCTGGCCCTGCCGCAGCGTGGGCCGGAGGCGGCGCTGATGCAGGCGGCGTTCTTCATCGCGGGCGGCCTGTGGTCCATGTTCCTGGCGCTGGTGCTGTGGCCGCTCAGGCCCTACCGCCCGGCGCGCCTGGCCATCGCGGCCTGCTACGAGCAGCTGGCGGACGCCGTGGACGCGGTGGCGGGCTGGCCCATGGAGGGGCCGTCGCGGGTGGGGACGTGGGAGGCGGTGCAGCGGGCCGCGCGCATCCGGCAGTCGCTGGAGACGGCTCGCGCGACGCTGGGGGCCACGCGCCAGGGGCGGCAGGAGGAGAGCGGCCGGGGCGAGTACCTGCTGGTGTTGCTGGAGGACGCGGACGCGCTGTCGCTGCTGCTCACGGCGATGTCGGAGGCGCTGGACGAGGCGCCTCGCCAGGGGAAGTGCCGCACGGCCCGCATCGAGGCGCAGCATGCGTTGGGCACGCTGGCGGTGGACCTGCGGGGCGTGGTGGGGGCGCTCACGCGCGGCACGGTCCCGGGGCCCACGTCATGGGACGCGGAGCGGGTGACGCGGGTGCTCCAGGAGGACGGGGGACTGCCGGAGCCGGCGCGCTCGCAGTACGCGCACGTGGCGGGGCTCCTGGGCCGGCTGCGGGAGTACAGCGGGGTGGCGCTGGACGTCGCGGCCCGGCTGGAGAGCGGCAAGCCGTTGCCGGAGCGGGACACGAAGGCGCTGGGGCTGGAGCCGGGGAAGCGGCGCTCCCGATGGAAGATGCTGCGCGACCACCTGACGCCGGAGTCCGTGGTGTTCCGGCACGCGCTGCGGCTGGGGCTCACCGCGACGGTGGCCACGGCGCTGGCGGAGGGGCTGGGGCTCAATCACTGGTACTGGGTGACCATCACGGTGATTGTCGTGTTGCAGCCGTACTCCGGGCTCACGACGGAGAAGGGGCTGCAACGTGTGGCGGGGACGTTCGTGGGCAGCGTGCTGGCCATGGGGCTGGTGCACGTGCTGCCGGCGCAGTGGATGATGCTCGCGGTCATCGTGTCGCTGGTCTGCGTGTCGGTGAGCGTGCGGCCGCTGAACTTCACGGTGTACCAGGTGCTGCTGGCACCGGCGCTGGTGCTGCTCGCGGAGCTCCAGACGGGGGACTGGCGGCTCGCGGGGGTGCGCATCCTCAACACGCTGATGGGCGGCGCGCTGGCGCTGGTGGGCATCCGCCTGCTCTGGCCCAGCGGCGAGCGCGTGCGCTTCGGCGAGGAGGTGGCCTGCGTGCTGAAGGCGGGCCAGAGCTACCTGCGAGAGGTGGCGAGGACGCCGGTGCCCTCGGAGGCGGCGCTGCGCGAGGCCCGGCGCAAGGTGGGCGTGGCGCTGCTGTCCGCGGAGGCGTCGTTCCAGCGGCTGCTGAGTGAGTGGAAGGGACCGGCGAAGGAGCTGGAGCCGGGGATGGCGCTGATTACGTACGCGCGGCGCTTCACGGCGGCGGTGACGGCGCTGGCGGCGAGCCGCGCCTGGCATCCGGAGCCGGACCTGGGGCCGGTGGTGCGCTACGCGACGGACGCGCTGGAGGAGCTGTCCGCGGCGCTGGTCGCGCGCCGCGTGCCGTCAGCGCCCAGGCGCGAGGCGCCGAGCCTGGAGGGCACGGACGCGCTCGCGCGCACGCAGCTGTCGCGGCTGGTGCGTCAGCTGGGGGTGCTCCAGCACGCGGTGGAGCGCATGCCGCCCGCGCTGCGTGCTTCGGAAGATGGTGCCACGCCGGTTCCGGCGTGACACGCGGCCCGCGTTACGCGCGCTCCAGCTTGACCATCAGCCGGCGCAGGTCCTCGTTCACGCGCACGAAGTTGGAGTTGCCCTTCTCGTCCTCCAGCTGCTTCTTCAGCGCGGGCAGGGACGCTTCGCGCAGCTTCTTCGCCGCGCCGGGCGCGTCCGCCAGCCAGTCCACCGCCTGGATGACCGTGGCGCGCGCCTCGGTGTCCCGCTCGCTGAGCCGGGCCGCGAGCGTCGGCCCCTGGTCCGCCGCGCCGGAACGCCCCAGCTCCAGCGCCGCGCGCTGCAACAGCGCCGCGTTCGCCTTCGGCAGCCGCTGCGACCAGCAGGCCGCGTCGCCGCTGCACGCCTGCGCCGCCTCCAGCACCGCGCCATGACCCTGCACCTGATCCGCGCGCTTCTTGCCCAGCGCCGCGGCGTCATCGCAGCCCTCCTCACCCGTCTCCTTGCAGTCCGCCGCCGTGCGCGCCGGCTCCGCGGCCGCCAGCTTCGCGAGCACCGGCTGCTCCCGCGCATCCCCCAGCAGCGCGATGCCCTTCACGGCGATCTCCCGCGCGTACCAGTCCCCGGTGCCCGCCGCCTTCTCCAGCGCGGGGAGCGCATCCCGGCTGCCCAGCAGCGTCAGCGCCCGCACGTACGCATCCCGCACCGTCGGATCCAGCTCACCCACGAGCGCCGCCAGCGGCTTCACCGCCTCCTGGGCACGCATCCTCCCCAGCGCATCCGCCGCCTGCATCCGCACCAGCGCTTGAATCTGCGGATCCGAGTGCGTGAACGACAGCTGCTTCACCAGCGACGGCACCGCGCGCTTCTCCCGCAGGTCTCCCAGCACCTGCGCGGCCTTCATCGGATAGCTGGCCGGGTTCACGCCCTGCGCCTTCGCCCACGTGAGCAGCTCCGTGTCCTTGCCGTCCAGCACCGGCAACAGCGCGTCCGCGGCGGGTGCGCCCATCTGGAACAGCGCGAAGCTGCTCTCCACGTAGAAGGACACGCCCCGGCGCTCCTTCGTCAACGTGCGCATCAGCGCCGGCACCGCGCGTGGGTCTCCAATCTGCCCCAGCGCCTCGATGGCCTTCTTGTTGAGGAACGGCTCCGTGGCCTCGTCCGTCGCCAGCTGGATGAGCGGCTCCACCGCCGGCTTCGCTTTCAGCGCGCCCAGCACCTGGATGGCCTCGATGCGCGTGTAGTTGTCCTTGCTGCGCAGCAAGGGCACCAGCGACGGCACCGCGCGCTCATCACCAATCCGCCCCAGCGCGCCCACCACCGCCTTGTTCACCTGCTGCGCCGGCACGTCCGCCGCGCTGGGGTCCAGCGCCGCCGTCAGCGGCTCCAGCGACGTCGGGTGGTGCAGGTCCCCCAGCGTCCGGGCCAGCGCCGCCTTCACCTCCGGCCGGCGCTCCGAGGACAGCCGCGCGTGCAGGAAGGGCAGGAACTGTTCGTTGACGTTGCCCGACGTGCGCAGCGACTCAATCACTCGCACCTTGTCGTCGGGCCGCTTGGCCCCCTCCAGACTGGACTGCCAGTATTCCGGCGACTTGGGGTCCTCCTTCTTGCAACCTCCCAGGGCAAGGCAGGAAACGGCCAGGGACAGGGCGACGAATGAGCGGGACATGGGGCTCCTTTGCGTCCGAACGTCTGGGCTTTCGTCGGGTGTAGACCTGTCCTGACGAAGGACGCAAACCTCCCCCACCTCCTGGGGTACGCTGGTCAACGACATGGCCCCTGCCGAAGACACTCGTAACGCGTCGCGTCCGACCATCATGCGTCGGACGTACCTGCTCGACCGAGAATTCCAGCTCAAATACATCCTGCTGCTCACCGGCATGGGCGCCGGGAGCATGTTGCTGTTCGGCGTGCTCGCCCAGCAGGTGAACCGCATGTCCGCCGAAGGGGGCCTGTCCGGCGAGGAGACGCTGTGGTGGCTCACCGGCGTGGCCACCGTGGGCCTGGGCATCGCGCTCGGGTTGTTCGGGTTGCTCTTCACGCACCGTGTGGCGGGGCCCGTCCACGTGATGAGCCTCTACGTCGCGGCGCTCGCGGCGGGCCGCTATCCGCGCCTGCGCCCGCTGCGGCGCAAGGACGAGCTGCGCGCCTTCTTCGGGCGCTTCAGCGAAGCGGTGGACCGCATCCGCCAGCGTGAGGCGGACGAAGCGCTGGCGCTGGAGAAGGCGCTGGAGGCGCTCAAGGACGTGGCCACCACCCCCGAGACACGCGAGGCCCTGTCCACGCTGGAGGCGCTGCGCGCACGCAAGCGCCAGGCGGTGGACACCTCCGCGCCGCCCGCCACGTTCAAGTCCGTGGCCTGAATCCCTCC
Organism: Corallococcus sp. AB049A; assembly: GCF_003668885.1. Taxonomy (NCBI): domain Bacteria; kingdom Pseudomonadati; phylum Myxococcota; class Myxococcia; order Myxococcales; family Myxococcaceae; genus Corallococcus; species Corallococcus sp. AB049A. Next base: position 37,072 of record NZ_RAWL01000013.1, read on the forward strand.
CTTCCTTCCGCACGAGACTTCCCTCACATGAGCAGCCGACCCCGCATCGTCTTCATGGGTACGCCCGAGTTCGCCGTGGCCTCGCTGGAGGCCTGCTTCGACGTGGGCGACGTCGTGGCCGTCGTCACCCAGCCGGACAAGCCGAAGGGCCGGGGCAACGCCGTCACCGCGCCGCCCGTGAAGGAGCGCGCGCTGGAGAAGGGCATCCCCGTGCTCCAGCCGCAGAAGCTGCGCACGCCGCCGTTCTCCGAGGAGCTGCGCCAGTACGCCCCCGACGTCTGCGTGGTGACGGCCTACGGGAAGATTTTGCCCAAGGACCTGCTGGCGCTTCCGGTGAAGGGCTGCGTGAACGTGCACGCGTCACTGCTGCCGCGCTTCCGGGGCGCCGCGCCCATCCAGTGGGCCATCGCGCACGGCGACAGCGAGACGGGCGTGTCGCTGATGGTGATGGACGAGGGCCTGGACACCGGCCCGGTGCTGGACATGAAGCGGCTGCCCATCGCGCCGGACGAGACGAGCGCCACGCTGCACGCGAAGCTGTCCGCGCTGGGCGGCGACATCCTGCGTGAGTCCCTGCCGCGCTATCTGCGAGGCGAGCTGACGCCCCGGCCCCAGCCGTCCGAGGGCATGGTGCTGGCGCCCATCATCGACAAGGAGAACGGCAAGCTGGACTTCACGAAGCCCGCGGTGGAGCTGGACCGCCGCCTGCGCGCCTTCACGCCATGGCCGGGCGCGTACACGCTCCTGGGGGGCAAGGTCTTCAAGGTGCACCGGATGCAGCCGGCGGCGGGGAAGGGTGAGCCCGGCACGGTGTTGTCAGCGGGGCCGGACGGCATCGAGGTCGCTTGCGGCGAGGGCTCGGTCGTCCTCCTGGAGGTCCAGCCAGAGGGCAAGCGGGTGATGCGCGCGGCGGACTTCCTCTCCGGCAACAGATTGCAGCCGGGCAGTCAGCCGTTCACGTCTTGAGCGCGCCTCCGGGCGCCATGTGGAATCCTCGCGGGATGGAGTCTTTTGGATGGGCATGAAGCTGCTGGTGTTGCACGGGCCGAACCTCAACCTCCTGGGCGAGCGCGAGGACGTCGCGGGAGGCCGCCTGCCGGACCTCGACGCGCTCCTGCGCGCGAAGGCGAAGGCGTTGGGACTGGAGCTGACCATCGTCCAGTCCAACCACGAGGGCGTCCTCATCGATGCCATCCACGCCGAGCGCAAGAACGTGGAGGGCATCCTCATCAACCCCGCGGGCTACTTCACGTCCTACGCGCTGAAGGAGGCGCTGGAGGCGGTGGGGCTGCCCGCCATCGAGGTGATGCTCAAGCCGCCCGCCCGCGAGTCCGTGGTCGCGGAGGCCTGCGCCATGCAGGTGCTGGGGCTGCACGGCTTCGACCCGTACGTCCAGGCCCTGGAGACCTTCGCGAGCGGCATCTTCCACCCCGCCATCCCCGGTCCGGTGAAGACGCTGGGCCGCCGCAAGAAGGGCTCGGCCGAGGACGACGATGAAGGCTCGCGCCCCAAGCCCAAGCTGGTGGCCCGCGTGCACCCGCTGAAGAAGGACGACACGCCGGAGCCCACGCCGCTGGCCGCGCCCGCGCGCTCGCTGCGGCGCACGGCGGAGGCCGGGGGCCCGTTGAAGACGCTGGGCCGCAAGTCCACGCCCACCGTGGTGAAGACGGAAGGCAAGCCGGGCAAGACGCTGGGCCGCGCGGCGAAGGGCGGATCCACGCCCGCGGCGGAGCTGCTCACGCGGGCGCTGGTGCGCCAGAAGGTCGCGGACCGGCTGGCCGGCCGGCTCAGTGAAGCGGAGCTGGCCACCTGGGCTCGCGCGAAGTATCAGCAGGTCCAGCGTGGTGAGCCGGCGGAGAGCGGCCACCGCGAGCTGCTGGAGGACAGCCTCCAGAGCCTCACCCTGTCCCATCTGCCCGCGACGCGGCTGACGGACACGCAACTGGTGGACCTGATGACCCGGCTGGAAGAAGGATGAACGCCCGTATCCTCGCCATCAACATCCTCGCGCGCGTGCGCGCCACGGATGCCTACCTCAACGTGGTGCTGGACACGGTGCTGTCGGAGTCGCCGCCCAAGGACCCCCGCGACGCGGCGCTCGTCACCGAGCTGACCTACGGCGCCACCCGCCGGCAGCTGGCGCTGGACTACGCCATCACCCGCTTCGCGGACCGCAAGCTGGACGCGCTGGAGGACAAGGTCCTGGCCGCCCTGCGCGTGGGCGCCTACCAGCTCTTCCACACCCGCGTGCCCGCGCGCGCCGCCGTGGCGGAGACGGTCCAGGCCCTCAAGGACGTGGGCCTCGCGCGCGCGTCCGGCTTCGTCAACGCCATCCTGCGCAAGCTGTCGGAGCTGCCCTCGCCGCCGCTGCCGTCCCAGAAGGACCCGGTGGAGTACCTGTCCGTGCGCGAGAGCCACCCGCGCTGGCTGGTGGAGCGGTGGATCCGCCAGTTCGGCCGCGAGCGCGCGGAGGCGATGCTCGTCGCCAACAACACGCCGCCCTCCGTCGTCATCCGCGCCAACAGCGCCAAGGTGACGCGCGACGCGCTGCTCGCGCAGCTGAAGGAAGTGGGCGTGGACGCGCGTGCCACGGAATCGTCGCCCGTGGGCATCGTGCTGCCGTCCGTGGGCCGGGTGGAGGACGTGTACGGCTACTCGGAAGGGCTGTGGCAGGTGCAGGACGAGGCCGCGCAGCTGGTGGGCGTCTATGGCGCCATCCCGGAGTCAGCGCGCGTGCTGGACGCGTGCGCGGCGCCGGGCGGCAAGGCCTGCCACCAGGCGGAGACGCACGACGTCGTCGCCGTGGACCTGCACGCGAACAAGCTTCGCAAGATTGAGGCGGAGGCCCAGCGCCTGGGGCTGTCCGGCCGCCTGAAGGCCTACGCGCACGACGCGTCCGAGCCGTTCCCCGAAAGCTGGGGCGAGTTCCACGCGCTGGTGGTGGACGCGCCGTGCACCGGGCTGGGCACGCTGCGCCGGCACCCGGAGCTGCGCTATCGCCGCAAGGAGGAGGACGTGGCGCGGCTGGCCACGCTCCAGCGGCGCATCCTGGAGAACTGCCAGGAGGCGGTGCCGCCGGGCGGCCTGCTCGTCTACGCGGTCTGCACGCCGGAGCCCCAGGAGGGGCAGGACCAGGTGGACATGTTCCTGCGCAGCCACCCGGAGTGGACGGCCGAGCCGCCCGTGCTGCCCGGCCTCAAGCTGCCGCTCGCGCAGGCCTGGCTGCGCACGCTGCCCGGGCCGGAGGGCTACGACGGCTTCTTCGCGGCCCGGCTGCGCAAGCTCTACTGAGTCTTCAGTCGTCCTGCGGCATCTGGGAGACCAGCTTGAAGGCCTCCAGCACCGCGGCGGACGCGCGGTCCAGGTACTTGCCCTTGCGGATGAGCAGTCCAATGGGGCGCGACACCGGCCCCTCCGCGAAGGGCTTCGCCACCAGCGTGCTGTTCTTGATTTCGGCGTGGGCCGTGGCCATCGGGAGGATGGCCACGCCCAGGCCCATCTCCACCGCGCGCTTGATGGTCTCCACGTTGTCCATCTCCATCACCGGATTGATGTCGATGTTCTTCTCGCGGAACAGGCGATCCAGCGCCTTGCGCGTGGGGGCCTCCCGGTCGAAGGCGATGAAGGGCACGCCCGACAGCGCGGTGAGGCTCACCTTCGCCTTGCTCGCGAACGAGTGGTTGGGCGCGCAGACCACCGCCAGCCTGTCGTCGCGGAAGGGCAGGATGTCCACGCCCGCGCGCGGCTGCGGGTAGGCCACGATGCCAATCTCCGCCGCGCCAAGAATCACGTCGTCGTAGACCTGATCATTGCGCCGGTAGTTCAGGCGCATGTTGACCTTGGGGTGCGTCTTCAACAGCTGCTTCTGCACCACGTTCAGCTCGTGCAGACCCACCGAGTAGATGGTGGACACGGTGGTCGCGCCCTGGACCTCCGTGGCCTGCTCGCGGATCTCCTGCTCCACCTCCGCGAAGCGCGCCAGGATCTCCTTGCAGCCCCGGAACAAGCGCTCGCCCGCGGGCGTGGGCGTCACCTGACGCGCGCTGCGCGAGAGCAGCTTCTGCTCGTAGCGGTTCTCCAGCGCGCGAATCTGCTGGCTCACCGCCGACTGGGTCACGTGATTGAGCTGCGCCGCGCGCGAGAAAGAGCCCGTCTCGACCACGTCACAGAACATCTTCAATGATTCGAGCTGCATGGCCGTCTCCTACCCTCAAACCTAATGGCCGGGCCAGTGGTAATTAGTAGCCCTACCCTGCCCGCGAAAATGACCTACAGGGACAATGTGCCTGGCTGCTTGCGCGGCGCGGCGAAATCCTTGGGCTCTCAAACGCTGGAGTCATGGCCGTCCTCGGGTGGACGCGGGCGGGTGAGGGCGAAGAGGGCGGCGCTCAGGGCGACGAGCGCCCCGCCGGAGAGCGTCTGCACGCGGCCCAGGTCCCGGTCCGTCTCATGGAGGAGCTGGCACTCCTGCGGGGACAGCTTCGCGCAGTCCTCGGGGGCGAAGAGGGCCCGCACACCCAGCCCGAGCAGCCCCAGGCCGCCCAGCATGAGGCCCGCGATGCCGCCGAACGCCGCGGCGCGCAGGACGGAGGCACCCCGGGGCGAGGGCAGGGAGGTCATGGACCGGGAGGCGTAGCACCGTCCCGGCCTGGAGGGGACAGGGGAGGGTGTCCCGGGCGTATGCTTCCGGACCATGCGAATCCTGTATGGGGTCGTCGGCGAAGGGATGGGCCATGCCACGCGCTCGCGCGTGCTGCTGGAGGCGCTGACGAAGGAACACGAGGTCCACATCGTGGTGTCGGGCCGCGCGCAGCACTACCTGGCCCAGCGCTTCCAGAACGTGCACGGCATCTGGGGGCTGACCATCGCGTACGAAGGCAACTCGGTGAAGAAGTGGCAGACGGTGCTGCAGAACCTGCAGGGCGCCGTCGCGGGCTGGCCGCAGAACGTGCGCCAGTACTTCGACCTGGTGGAGGGCTTCAAGCCGGACGTGGTGGTGAGCGACTTCGAGACGTTCAGCTACCTGTTCGCGAAGCGCCACAGGTTGCCCGTCATCAGCGTGGACAACATGCAGATCATCAACCGCTGCACGCACGACCCGGCGCTGCTCGCGGGCCACGAAGAGAGCTTCGAGGCCTCACGCGCCATCGTGAAGGCGAAGCTGCCCGGGGCCTTCCACTACCTGACCACGACGTTCTTCTACCCGCCCGTGCGCAAGCGCCGCACCACGCTGGCGCCGTCCATCCTGCGGCCGGAGATTCTGGCGGCGAAGCCGGAGCCCGGTGAGCACCTGCTCGTGTACCAGACGTCGACGACGAACACGCACCTGCAGGAGATTCTCAAGCAGTCCGGCGTGCCGTGCCGCGTGTATGGCATCCGCCGCGACATCAAGGAGGACGTGGTGGAGGGCAACCTCACCTACCGTCCCTTCAGCGAGGCGGGCTTCATCGACGACCTGCGCACCGCGCGCGCGGTGGTGGCGGGAGGGGGCTACACGCTGATGAGCGAGGCCGTCTATCTGCACAAGCCGCTGCTCAGCATCCCCGTGGGAGGCCAGTTCGAGCAGGTGCTCAATGCCCTGTACCTGGAGAAGCTGGGGTACGGCATGTATGTGAAGGAATTGAGCCAGGACGCGCTGAAGACGTTCCTGTCGCGCGTGCCCGCCTGCGCGGAGGCCCTGAAGGGCTACGAGCAGGACGGGAACGTGAAGATGCTCTCCGCGCTCAATGATCAGCTGGCGCAGGCGTACGAGCACCGCGGCCACTGGCGCATGGAGCTGGCGGAGATGGACGGCAAGGCCTGAGCGGCCTTCCCGTCAGTGCAGGGACACCTCGTTCTCGTTGTTGCGCTCCGCCGCGCGGCGGCTCATCTCCGTGAGCCAGGAGCGGGTGAGGGGTGTCTCGCTCTCGTGGCCCTTGTAGCGCTCCGGGGTGCTGTCCTGGGGCAGCATCCGGTTGACGACGTCCAGCACGCGCGCGGTGAGGTTGGGCGCCAGCGCCCGGCCCACCGCGCCCAGCTTCGCGGGCATGCCCACCAGCGCCTCCGCGTCACCGCGGCGGCACGCTTCGATGATTTTTCGCGCCACGCGCTCGGCGCTCATGGACACGCCCATCATCGAATTGCTCACGTGGAACCACGCGTACTCCTTCTCGTGGTCGCCCTTGAAGTTGGCGTTGCGCGGGCTGCCGGTGCGGATGAGGGACGGGCACGCCGTCGTCACGCGGATGCCGTCCTGGGCCAGCTCCGTGCGGAACCCGTCCGACAGGCCCACCAGCGCGAACTTGCTGGCGGAGTACGGCACCAGGTGCGGGATGCTCAGCTTGCCGCCCATGGAGGACACGTTGACGATGCGGCCCTCGCCCTTCGCCTTCATGTCCGGCGTCACCGCGAGCGTCGTGTACAGCGGACCCCACAGGTGGACGTCCACCGCCTCCTCGAAGTCCTCCAGCGTCATGGACTCCAGCGGGCCCACCATGATGACGCCCGCGTTGTTGATGAGCACGTCCACCGCGCCCCACTGCTCGTGGACGGCGCCCACCATGGCGTCCACCTGCACCTGGTCGCGCACGTCGCAGCGCAGGGTCAGCACCTCGCCGCCCAGGCGCTCCAGGTCCGCGTGGGCGCGCTTGAGCGATTCAACGTCGCGTCCGCAGATGGCCACGCGCGCGCCTTCCTTCAGGAACATGCGCGCCATCACCAGCCCCAGCCCCCGGGAGCCTCCGGTGATGACGACCGTCTTGCCCTTGAAGCTGTAGCGCGGCCGCAGCGCGCGCGTCAGCCCCACGGCGGCCCCCACCCCGGCGGCAATCGCGCCCAGGGAGAAGCCCTTTCGCTCGGTGTGTCGTCGGTCAGCCATGGTGCGACTCTCCAGGGGAGGGAAGGGTGGAAGGCTCAGGGATTGGAGGCCGCGGCCTGGTCCTCCTGCTCGCGGGACACCTCGCCGTGCAGCGCGGGCTGTTCCTGGCCGGGCAGGTCCTTGAGCAGCTTGCGCACGCGGCGCAGGGCGTCCTTGCCGCCAATGCGGTTCTTCAGCCGTCCATCCGTGCCGAAGAGGAGGAAGGCGGGGTGCTTGTCCACGCCGTAGGCCTTGGCCATGGAGCCGTCATCCATGGCGATGGGGTAGCGCAGGCCGTGCTCGCGCGCGAAGCCCTCCACCTTGTTGGTGTCCCGCAGCTCCGTCTCGTCGTGGGTGACGTCCACGCCAATGACCTTCAGGCCCTTGGGCCCGTAGTCCACCACCCACTGGTTCACGGCCTCGAACTGCTCAGCGCAGTCCTCGCAGTCCATGGTCCAGAAGTGCAGGAGGACGGGCAGTCCATCGAGCTCCGAGACGTGGACGGGGGCATTCACCCACCCGCCATCCGGGTCCAGGAGCGTGAGCGGGATTTTCGTCGAGGCCATACGGGCTCCCTATGGGAAGTGGAAAGCGCTTCAACGGGACGTGACTCAAGCTATGCATGCGTCACCGGCTGCTCCCGGCGGCGCGCCCGTCCGCTCGCCTGTCCGGCAAGGACTGTTGTCCGCTCCGCCCGCCGGTGGGCAGGCGGGCATGGAGGACGTGATGCGCATTCCCGACTTCGAACTGGAGCGGTACTTCGCGCGCTGGGAGTTCGCCGCGCCCTTCCTCCTGTGCTCCTCCGACATCGAGGGCTGGCGCATGGCGGACCTGCTGGCGCTCGCGTCGCCGGAGGACCGCGCCCGCTGGGACGGGCTGACGCTCGGCTACACGGAGACGGCCGGCCTGCCCGCGCTGCGCGACGCCATCGCCGGCATGTACCCGGGCCTGTTCCCGGAGGACGTCCTCACCTTCGCGGGCGCGCAGGAGGCCCTGTTCGTCGCGATGAACGTCCTGATGGGGCCCGGCACGCACGCCGTCGTCACCTGGCCGGGCTACCAGTCGCTGTACGAGGTGGCGCGCGCCACCGGCGCGGACGTGACGCTGCTGCCCCTGCGCGAGGAGGACGGCTGGGCCCTGGACCTGGACGCGCTCACCGCGGCGCTGCGCCCGGACACGCGCATGGTCGTGGTGAACTTCCCGCACAACCCCACGGGCTCGCTGCCGGACCGCGCGACGTTCCAGAAGCTGTGCGCGCTGTGCGAGGAGCGCGGCATCCACCTCTTCTCCGACGAGGTGTACCGCCTGCTGGAGTACGACCCGAACGACACGCTGCCGCCCGCCGCGTCGTGCTTTCCAAAAGGCGTGAGCCTGGGCGTGATGTCCAAGGCGTTCGGCCTCGCGGGCCTGCGCGTGGGGTGGCTGGCCACCAGGGACCAGGAGCTGCTCGCGCGCTGCCGCGCCTTCAAGGACTACACGTCGCTGTGCAACAGCGCCCCCAGCGAGCAGCTGGCCCTCATCGCGCTGCGCGCCCGCGACCGCGTGCTGGAGCGAAGCCGCGGCCTGCTCACCGCGAACCTCGCGCGGCTGGATGACTTCTTCGCGCGCCACGCGGACACCTTCCACTGGGTGCGCCCGCGCGCCGGCAGCGTGGCCTTCCCCCGTCTGCTACGAAACATCCCGGTGGCACGTTTCACTGAGTCACTGATTACCCGTGAGGGTGTGTTGCTGTTGCCAGGCCATGTGTATGGCTTTCCGGGCAATCACTTCCGGTTGGGGTTGGGCCGCGCCAACCTGCTGGAAGCACTGGAGCGCCTGGAACGCTTCGTACGAGAGGGAGGGCTGGACGCGCAGGAGTAACGTTTCACGCCAGCGCGGTGCGTCAGGGTTTCCACTGACCACTGGACTTTCGGCTTATCGCCTTCAACTGAAACAACCCCTAGAGTGGTTGTCCCCTCGCCCGGCCTGGGGCCGTGCGTAAAAGCCCTCTCATCCCCCCGAGAGGCCAGGAGACACACTCCGATGAAGATGCTGATTGGCGCGGCCGTGACCGTTGCGACGCTGTTGGTGGGCACCGAGGCCGCCGCGACGAACTACACGCTGTGGATCCACGGCCGCAACGGCGGCTCGACGCAGCCGGGCAACTACAACGACTTCAGCTACTGGGGGCCGTCCACCACCGCGGCGGGCGTGAACAAGAAGGCGGTCAACTGGAACGGCACGCAGCGCGTGGGCGCGGAGAACTACCGCATCCGCAACGCGCTGGACTGCTTCTGCACGGGCACCAACTCCTGTTACATCGCCGCGCACAGCGCCGGTGACCTGCAGATCGGCTACGCGCTGGCGCTGTACGGCGGCAGCACGCGGCAGGTGAAGAACGCCATCCCCAACAGCAGCGGCGAATGCGGCAACGCGGGCACGGCCACGCAGACCGGCTGGAACATCAAGTGGGTGGCGGTGGCGTCCGGCGCGGGCGGCGGCAGCGAGCTGGCGGACCACGGCGACTGGGCGGTGAGCGAGCCCCTGGTGAGCGACCTGGTCACCACCACGGCGCGCGCCATGTACAACCACAACACCACGCGCAACACGTGGTTCTACATGTTCGCCGCCTCCAAGGGCACGGCGTACTCCGGCATCCTCCCGGGCCAGGACGACGAGGCGGTGGCCTACCACTCCACCGGCGGTGTGTCCGGCACCGGCAACGGGTCGTACTGCAACCCGGGCGACTGGTTCTGCGGCGGCACGCTCACCACGGGCACGGCCGCGTGCAGCGACGGCCGGGCGAAGTGGAGCTACCACTCGGTGGCGTGGCGCGACGACAGTGAGTCGGTCAACCACTACGCCAACGGCAACTGGGGCGGCATCGTCGGCAAGGTGCGCGAGTACATGGTCACGTACGCGTACTAGACTGAAGGCTTCCCCCGCCCCCTCCGGCGAAGCCCGATGATGACCCCCGACG
>NZ_RAWL01001378.1:0-399 GCF_003668885.1 Corallococcus sp. AB049A
CCTTTAGCGGCACGGGTTCGATCGCCGGAACAACGACTCTGACGAAGCGCGGTGCTGGAACGCTTACCCTTAGCAACACGGGCGTCAACACGTACAGTGGCGGCACGATCATCGAAGCCGGCCTTGTCGATATCGGTACGCTCGGCCAGAACGGTATCGGCACCGGAAAGATCACGCTCGCCGGCGGAACGCTCCGCGCCATCACGCCGACCGGGGCGAATATTACGCTCGCTCAGGAAATCGCCGTCACTGGCACGTCCACGCTGATCACTGCAAACAGTGGCACGACGGCCCGCCAGTCGATCCTTGGCGGCCCGATCACGGGCGCAGGGACACTCAACCTGACGAATGACAACACGGCGAGCGCAAAGGGTCTGGATATCGCTACCACGACCGGCT
>NZ_RAWL01001379.1:0-399 GCF_003668885.1 Corallococcus sp. AB049A
TTGTTGTTGACCATCAGCACATACCCGCTGTTTGCACTGACGGGCACAAACTGGCCGAAAGGAACTGCGTTGCGCAGGGTCCACGGCCCCAGTACCAGCAGAAAACCCAGCACCACCATGCTGATCCGCCGCCAGGTGGCGATGCGCATCCCATCACGCAGGAGCAACGCCAGTGCCACGGCTCCCGGCAACGGCAGCATCTGTGGCCGGTTCAACGCGGTAAGTGCCAGCACGGCTCCCAGCAGCAGCCATCGGCCCGGAAAACGCACGACCGCCACAAGCATGCCGAACACGGCAAGGAACAGTGACAGCGATTCGGTACCCAGTACATTGCTGTAGGCGACCAGCGCCGGATGGAATGCCAGCACTGCCAGAGAGGCAACCTGCCAGGCCGGGCGC
>NZ_RAWL01001380.1:0-399 GCF_003668885.1 Corallococcus sp. AB049A
GCTACTTAGCAATTAAAGTGATTTACTTTATTATTGAGTGAAATAATGCTATGATTTTGCCATTTTTATGGTGATTGTTTTTTCCGATAAACGGTCAGTCATACGGGGTTTTCTAATCCCCACCTCACCTAAATTGGATTGGATTGGATTGGATTGATCAAGGATAATAAGATGAGTGAGCCAACGATGCAAAAACCGCGCGTGCTGATGATGGCAGCAGGCACGGATTGGCATCGACCACTTTTTGGATGCCTGCTGGGTTGCCAGATATACTACCTTGAATGCTGCCTGATCAGATGGGAACACCTTACGCTTATTCACCGCTGTCCGAATCACGCTGTTTAGCGACTCTATCGCATTGGTGGTATAGATCACTCTTCTGATGTCTTTAGGATAACC
>NZ_RAWL01001381.1:0-399 GCF_003668885.1 Corallococcus sp. AB049A
GCGTGAATGCGGGGGCCCGATAGACAACCGTTCTGGTGGCCTTGGCGGGAACAGGCAGGCGCTGCTCCGGCAACGACACCTTCGCAGACGGGTCACCTGCCGGCAGCACCCAGAACGTGCCGGCAGCATTGCCGATCACGATGTGCACGTGCCCTGCGAGATCGTTTACCTGGAAATAATCCATGCCATCGCGCTCGAACCCATAGACCAACCAGCCGGGATCCACGCTGAGGTCTTGTGCCTGCGGAATCGACTGGCCGAGTCCTTGGCCGGCCAACTTGATTCCATGGTCGTCACTCGGGGCAAAAGCAAAAACGGATACCGGCACCAACATCAATGCACCAGCAAATGCATGAATTCGGAAACTTCTCACACTGACCTCCAGGTTGGATGCAATAC
>NZ_RAWL01001382.1:0-399 GCF_003668885.1 Corallococcus sp. AB049A
GGTTTCAATAACTTCTAAACAGGCTTCCAATAATTTTTTCTCCTGAAACGGGTCGCCCACCTGCACTGCCGGCAATTCTTCTGTACTTTCTTCTGTAATATTGGCTGATGCAAAACTTGCCCCGCCAATTCCATCTTTTCCGGTAGCACTGCCCACATAAATAACAGGATTGCCAGTTCCTTTAGCGGTAGCACTAATCATTTTATCTGCTTTCATAATGCCCACACTCATGGCATTAACCAACGGATTGGTATGATAGCAATCTTCAAAATAAACTTCACCGCCAACTGTAGGCACACCAAAGCAATTGCCGTAATGACCGATACCCTTCACCACACCGCTTAATAAGCGTTGTGTTTTTTTATCTTTTAAATTACCGAAACGAAGACTGTTTAAAGA
>NZ_RAWL01001383.1:0-399 GCF_003668885.1 Corallococcus sp. AB049A
GTCATAGAGATCATCCACACCGCCAAGATGTGACACTTCATGAGGAACAACACCCTTGTCAAATCTATCCAGGACATTGATCTCGCCCTTCTTTCCGCCCAACTCCGCAAAACTCCGCCCGCTGCCGCGGGAGGTTTCCCAGTTGACAAGCTTTATCTCATTACGGGCGGCCCGCGGGGTACTTTTTTCAATGTCAGTGACCTCGACCGTCACGCGCGTCTCCTTCCCGCCAATATCATAGGTTCCTGACATTGAAGCCACCTGCTCTTTGAACGTCGCTATGTTCTTGGGTGTCGCACCATCCCCTGAAAACTTTGTTGGGAAGCTGATTTTCACCGAACCGTCCTTCATACGCGTAACTACAGGAACTCTGCCGTCCGGATCGACAAAGTTGTAAGG